>JAKQJD010000141.1 GCA_029561355.1 Bacteroidota bacterium
CTCTCACCCTCTCACTTCTCTCACCCGAGTATGTGTTTCACCCGCGGCCGGTGCGGCGTAATATCACCCAGACGCGCTTTTTTCGCTTCTTCGTAATCCGTAAATCCGCCTTCGAAGAACACCACTTCGGCATCGTCTTCAAAAGAAAGGATGTGCGTAGCGAGGCGGTCGAGGAACCAGCGGTCGTGGCTGATGATCAGAGCGCAACCTGCAAAGTTTTCGAGTCCTTCCTCCAGTGCTCGGAGTGTATTCACGTCGATATCGTTGGTCGGCTCGTCGAGCAGGAGCACGTTGCCGCCGTCTTTAAGCGTCATGGCCAGGTGGACGCGGTTGCGTTCACCGCCGGAGCAGACAGCCAGTTTTTTCTGCTGGTCGCCGCCGGCGAAATTGAAGCGCGACAGGTAGGCGCGGGCGTTTACGCTGGTATTTCCCACTTGAATGATATCGTTGCCTTCGCTTACGATTTCATAAATCGTTTTGTCGGGCAGCAGGGCAGCGTGGCTCTGGTCGACGTAACTCAGTTTCACGGAATCGCCGATGATGACCTCGCCGCTGTCCGGTTTTTCATGTCCGGTCATGATTTTGAACAGAGTGGATTTACCCACGCCGTTTGGTCCGATGATGCCGACGATGGCATTTTTCGGAATATCGAGTGAGAGATTTTCAAAAAGTATCCGGTCGCCGAACGACTTGGTTACGTTTTTCAGTTCGATCACTTTGTCGCCCAGGCGCTGGCCTGTAGGGATGTAGAGTTCCAGTTTGGATTCCTTTTCGCGGGATTCCTCGCCGGCCATTTTTTCGTAGGCATTCAAACGGGCTTTACCCTTGGCTTGGCGGCCTTTGGCGCCCATACGCACCCATTCGAGTTCGTGTTCGAGTTGTTTGCGTCGTTTGTCTTCCTGTTTTTCCTCCTGCGCCATCCGTTTGGTTTTCTGGTCGAGCCAACTGGAGTAGTTGCCCTGCCACGGAATACCTTCGCCACGGTCGAGTTCGAGGATCCAGCCGGCCACGTTATCGAGGAAGTAACGGTCGTGGGTGACAGCGATGACCGTCCCCGGGAAACTTTGCAGGTATTGTTCCAGCCAGGCCACCGATTCGGCGTCGAGGTGGTTGGTTGGCTCGTCGAGCAGCAAAATGTCGGGCTGGCTGAGCAACAGGCGTGCGAGGGCTACGCGGCGGCGTTCACCACCGGAGCATATTTTGATCGGGCGGTCGTCTTCCGGGCAGCGCAGGGCATCCATAAAGACGCCGAGGCGGTAATCGAGTTCCCAGCCGTTGTAGTGTTCGATCTGTTCCAGCACTTCGCCCTGGCGTTCGATGAGTTTCATCATCTCATCGTCGTCGGTCACTTCGCCGAGTTTGTTGCCGATGTCTTCGTTTTCCTGGAGCAGGTCGACGATGTGCTGAACGGCCTCTTCCACAATCTGGCGCACTGTTTTGGAGTCGTCCAGTTCGGGTTCTTGGGCCAGGTAGCCGATTTTGAATTGTTTTTCGAATTCAATTTTACCTTCGTAATTCTGGTCGATCCCGGCAATAATTTTTAGCAAAGTGGATTTGCCGGAGCCGTTCAGACCAAGAACGCCGATTTTGGCGCCGTAGTAAAAAGACAGCCAGATGTTCTTGAGAACCTGTTTTTGCGGCGGGAAGGTTTTGTTCACGCCGGACATGGAGAAGATTATTTTTTCAGACATGCGGGTAATAGAAGTGAGAAGTGAGATGTGAGAAGTGAGATGCTGGAGGAGTGAGTGGCGGAAATCTCACCGTCTCACTTCTCACCCGCTCACTTCTTCATTTGGGGCGGCGCAAATGTCGGTCGAAGCGGGCAGAGTTTATAGAAAAGATGCACCAGAATTTTTAATTGAATAGGCGCATTCGGCAGACTTTCGCATTTTTGCATCTTCTAGCAGGCCAGGCTTTCCCGGCCTGGAAAATCTGATCCAAAACAAACCGCACATGCGAATAATCGGAGAAATTCCGCATCCTTCCCTGAAAATTTCCATCTTCAAGTCCGGCGAGCGTATCAGTGTCAAATTCGAAAACGAACGGTACGAACAGACCTACAAATTGAGCGCCGATGAAAAACTGACCACCCCTGAAGCCATCGCACAATGGGCGGATGCCTCCTTCCTGCAACAGGTACAACTGGCCTTTCAACACATGCACCAGGCGCACATGAGTGCCCTGAATCGTATTTCGCCGGCCGGCTCCGAACACCTGTTTGAAGAAATAATATGATTTTACGGGCCGATGATATGGAAAAAAATACTGTTGCATGCGTCCTTTTCGTATCATTGCGCCGATTTACTGAAAATTTTTGTTCAAAATCCGATACACACAAATAACATGAAACGACTGCTGCTCGCGCTGTTAGCCTTCGCTCCCGTTCTGATCTTTGCCCAGGGCACCAAATCGCCCCGGCCACTTTTCGATAAAAAATCAATTGGTGAAATACGTCTTACACTCCCGGTGAAAAACTGGGTAAGTGCCCTGGACTCCATGCGTATCTATGGCATGGGTCTTATGAGCGGCAGCGTCACAGTCGACGGCGCCAAATACGACGGGGTAGGGGTACGCTTCCGTGGCGACAAATCCTACCAGACTGGGATCAAACGCAACCCGTTCACCATCAAACTGAACTCCAGTTACCCCGATCAAAACCACCAGGGCTACGTTTCGCTGAAACTTTCCTCCTCGCTGCGCGACCCGAGTATGGTACGGGAAGTGCTGTTCCATGAAATTGCCGGCAAATACATGCCTTCCTCACAGGCTGTGTACACCAAATTATACGTAAACGACGAATACATCGGGGTTTACGTGAATCTGGAAAGCATCGACAAGAAGTTCCTGGAAATGCATTACGGCTCCAGCGGCAACGCGTTTTTTAAAGCCGGGGTCGACTACAAACCGGAAGTGCCGGCTACCTGCAAACAGAATATTTATGGTTCGCTGGAATACGAAGACAATCTGGATTGCTACAAGGGTAATTTCGACATGATTTCCACGACGGCTACGGGCTGGACTGAAATTCAGGAACTGACCCGCATTCTGAACAAGGAACCGGAAAAAATTGACAAGTTACTCGATGTCGACCGCACACTCTGGATGCTGGCCCTGAACAACGTAATGGTCAACCTGAGCAGTTATTCCGGCAATTACAGCCACAATTACTACTTGTACAAGGATAATAACGGCAGGTTTCAGCCGGTGCATTGGGACCTCAACCTGTCTTTCGGTAGTTTCAAAAACATCGGCAGCGGCAGCGACCTGGAGATCAAAGACCTGCAAAGCCTCGATCCAATGCTGCACGTCGACAACCCGTACAAACCGCTTATCAGCCAGTTGCTGAAAGATTCGTATTACAAAAAAGTGTACCTGGCGCATATCCGCCAGATCGTGGAAGAAAATTTCCTGAATGCCAGTTACGAAAAACGCGCGCAGGAACTACAGGGTATGATCGTGGTGCCGTACAACGACGATCCGAACAAAGCCTATCCGCTGGATGATTTCAAGCGCAGTCTGCGCGAAACCGTGGGCCGGAAAAGTAAAATTCCCGGTATCATCGAGTTGATGTCCAAACGTACCCGTTTCCTGAAAACGCACCCGGAACTGACCGCCTTGCCTTCCAGCGTATCCAACGTGGAAGTACAGGGCCGCGGCAAATTCGAGAACCAGAAAGTAAATTCCTTCCGCATTCTGGCCAAAGCCGATCGTTTTCCAAAACGCCTCATCGTTTATTACCGTTTTGCAGCCACCGAGGCTTACATGCCCATCCCGATGAACGAAGAGGCATCCAACGATTTACCCTCCGGCGTAAAATCGTTCTCGGTATCCATCGACGGAAAATCGGCAGATGCCGTGCTGGACTATTACATTGTTGCTGAAAATGCAGGCACGGTTTCGTTTTTGCCTACTGCTTATATGAACAAGCCGTACATGGTCAAACTGAGCGATCTGAACAAGTAACAATCACCCGCCTTTCGGCAGGATTCGAACGGGAGTGTCTGATTTTGTGTGAATTATGCACAGAAACCGGACACTCCCGTTTCTTTTTTCAAAACCCCTCTTCAGAACCTGTAGCCGATCTGCACAGCAGCGCCCAGCGGGAAATAAGCTTCTCCAAGGTGAGCGGCGCCATTCAACTGGATAGCCCAGTCGAAATTTTCCGTTATTTTTTGTACATAACCTACCGATAGTCCCGGCCCCAGGTATATACTTTCATTCACGTATGACGAAGAGGACAGTCGGACGTTTTTCCAGTCTTCACTTCCTGCCATGGCATATACGCCTGCAAATAGTCCGTCCATGCTTGTTTTAAAATAATAACGTAATTCGGGCCTGATTTCCACTAGTCGCTTCTTGTAAAAATCCGATCTGGCGGGACTTTTACTGAAAAGTATGGTGCCGCCCAGCGATAAATGCTTTTGTATCCGTTTTTCAAAGGTAATACTGCCGCCGAAATGACTCCAGTCTTCGTACGGTCCCAAAATAAGAGTGAAAGCGGGGCCTGCACGCAATGCGGTTTGTGCATGGGTGGCCTGTAAAAACAAGGCCATGAAAAACGAAAGAAAAATGTAGCGAATCATCATGGAGAAATTGAAAAAGTGAAGTTTGAGGTATATAAAATGGGCTACCAAGTTAAACTGATAGCCCATTTTTTGATAATACTGCGGTATGGTGGGTGCGTATTATTTACCTCCGCTGATACGGTAGCCGATACTGATGTAGAAAGGAATATCCCAGTTTACAAAAGGAATATCGGACAAGTCGACTTCATCAGTGCCGTTCGGATCGGTGAATTTGTACACGAGTGCGCGACCGAAACCGGTACCGAAATCGAAGAGCAGTTTTTCATTGCGTGCAACGATTTTGCCGCCCAGCAGAAAGCCCAGGGCGAAACGGGTGGAGTTGAATTTTTGGGTTTCCGTATCGTCTTCAAACTTGTAAGAGCCGCCGGCATAACGTGTGTAGGCGCCGATGTAAAATCCGTTAAGGCCTTTTTCATTCGGGTTGAGGTAATAGCGGCCATTCACACCTACGCGGACGAGGCTTCCTTTGAAATCATCGTCGTTGGCCAGGTTGAGGCTATTCCATGCGAAACCGGGTGCTAATTCCACGCCGAAATTTTCGGAAACACCAAATTCGGCGGCGACATTCAGGTTGCTGAATAAAAGGCCAATTGGATTGATTTTGAGGTCGACTTGCGCTTGTACAGTGGTGGAAGCAGCAAGAAAGAAAAGTGCAAGAAAAGGGATTGTAATTCGTTTCATAAAGTTAGAAAATTTAGTTTTGGTGATAATTCCTGCGACAAAAGTATTCTCTCCCACAAATTGTGCAAGGCCTCTACTTTAACTTTGACGTTTATTTAAAATTTTTTGTGTGCGTTTGTATTTGTATAGTTAAAATATTAATTTGATTCACTGCACCCGGATGATCTGCTTGTAATTCTTAATTGCTTGAAAATCAACATTATAAAACTGGGATACCCGGATTTAACGCCCTTCCTTTCCTAAATACTGTTTTTCTGCCTTGCCTATTTCTTTCAGTATCCGATGCGCCAGTTTCAGTGCCCCTGCTCCGTCTTTCAGGGTTACGACCGGCTCGGTATTTTGAGCAATGGCGTCGTAAAAAGTTTCCAGTTCGCGTTGAATGGCGTTGACCGGCGCAGTTTCAGGCATTTGCAGCTGGAGCCATTTTTTGCCTTTGCTGGTATCGAATTCCATGAGTTGATCCTGCGGCGGCAGGTTTTGAGCATCCTGCTCGAACAAACGTACGATCTGCGCATTCTTGTCCAGAAAATCCAGGCTCAGGTAATGATCGGGCTGGAAAATGCGCATTTTCCGCATTTGTTTCAGCGAAATACGGCTGGCCGTGAGGTTGGCAACGGCGCCATTGGCGAATTCGACGCGCGCATTGGCAATGTCGGGCGTGTGGCTGAGCACGGCAACACCGCTGGCGCTCACTTTCGACACCGGCGACTTGATCAGGTGCAGGATCAGGTCGAGGTCGTGGATCATCAGGTCGAGAATAACCGAAACGTCCGTTCCACGCGGCTGAAATACCGCCAAACGGTGCCCTTCGATAAACATCGGGTTGAGCGTCATGCCATGCAGTGCGGTGAAAGCAGGATTGAAGCGCTCGACGTGCCCAACCTGCACCTTAACCCCATGTTTTTCAGCCAGTTGCAACAGTTTTTCGCTTTCGGCAACGGTTTGTGTAACCGGTTTTTCAATAAAAACGTGTTTGCCCGCTTTCATTGCCTGCGCAGCCAGTTTGTAGTGGGTCGGGGTGGGCGTGACAATATCTACCGCATCTACTTCCTGCAACAGTTTTTCCAGTGAGGTGAATCTTTTCGCACCGAACTGTTCTTCCGCCGATTGCGCATTTTTGTCATCAGGCTCATAAAAACCGGCCAGTTCCCAGCACGATGTAGCCTGAATACATTTGAGGTGAATTTTGCCGAGGTGTCCGGCGCCGAGCAGGGCGATTCGCATGATGGAATTCTTTATTTGTGATTCGTAACTGGATTCAAAAAACCGAGGATAACTTGCGCTGCACGTCGGGAGGCGCCGCCATCGCCCAGCAAATGCCGCAGACCCGCATATCCTGAAAGGATTTCCTGCCTGTATTTGTCGGTCAAGATCTCTTGAAGGGCAGACTTCAGATTTTCCCTGTTCAGGTCATGCTGAATGAGTTCGCGTACCAGGGGGCGGTCTGCAATCAGGTTTACCAGCGAAATGTATTTGACTTTTATCAGCCGTTTGGCGATTTGGTAGGATACCGGATTACCCGCATAACAAACGACCTGGGGTACGTCCAATAAAGCCGTTTCCAGGGTGGATGTGCCGGATTTGACGAGTGCGGCATACGATTTTCCAAGAAGCGCGTAGGTGGCTCCCGTTACCAGTTCCACATTCGGATAATCTTTCAGGAAGCCGTGGTAATATTCACGTGTGAGCGAACTCATTCCGCCCACCACAAATTTGTAATCCGGGAAATCCTTTGTCACGGCCAGCATTTCCGGCAAAATACGTTGCACCTCCTGCTGCCGGCTGCCGGGCAGCAATGCGACGACGGGCGTCTGTCGGTCGTTCTCCTGATGTGGCGGTTCGTTTTTGAGGGCATCGAGCAGCGGATGCCCTACATACTCCACGTCCATGCCGTATTCCTTAAAAAAAGCCTGTTCGAAGGGCAGGATGACCAGCATTTTATCCACGTCGCGCCGAATGTCATACACGCGCGACCGGTGCCAGGCCCAGATTTGCGGAGAGATGTAGTAAACAACCCGGATACCCTGTTTTTTGGCCCATTTGGCTATCCGCAGATTAAACCCGGGGTAATCGATCAGAACCAGCGCATCCGGCTGGAATTCCAGAATATCCTTTTTGCAAAAGGAGATGTTGCCAAGGATGGTGCGCAGGTTTTTAATAACCTCCACAAAACCCATGAAGGCCAGGTCTTTGTAATGTTTCACCAGGTTGCCGCCGGCTGCCTGCATTTTATCTCCCCCCCAAACCCTGCACTGCAAATCAGGATGCATTTCAAATAACGCTTTCAGCAAATTGGAACCGTGCAGATCTCCAGACGGCTCACCGGCAATAACGTAGAGTTTCATGGATGCAAAGGACGCACTTTTATTAAAAAATAAAGCGACGGGCGTACAAACGCCCATCGCTTTATCTTAAATTCGGAAGAAATTTTCCGGGCAATTATTTTACTACTACGACTGACTTGGTGGTTACCTCGCCGCCGGCATTGATGCTCAGCATGTAAGTACCTGCATTCAGGTGACGTACACGGATAGGCAGTTGCTGATCGCCGCTCAGTTGACCCAGGTTGGCTTCGTAAACTACTTTGCCAGTCACGTCAATCATGCGCAGTTGTACATCTTTTTTCTCAGCCAGGTTCAGCGACAGGGTAGCGATATCGGATGCCGGGTTCGGGAACACTTCCATGTTCGAAACGATAGCAGGTTCGTTCGTGCCGGTGATGGTGAACGGTACCGGAGTTTCTTCGGCATTGACAATTTCGCCGGAGGCCATGTCGATCAACATGGTTACAGCGTGCATTTGTGTAACGTCCTGAGTAGCAGGGTGTGTGTAGGTGCTGGTGAAAGAAACCGTAGAACCTGCAGCGTTGGTAGCAGGAACACTGCCTGCAGCGCCCGTGAAGCTGTTGAAGATGGTACGACCAACGTGGTTGTACACCATTTGTGCAGCAGGTACGGGGTTCGGCAGGCTTTCAAATCCACCCATCGGGCCAAAAGCGCCACCGGAGTAGGTATTTACCTGTCTGTAAGTAGAAGCTGTGCCGGTAACGTCATCTTCCGTGATCACCATGGCGATCTGGTAGTTGCCGTTCATTGCCTGATTGAAGTGCAGGATGCTTTCTACGGTGATCAGGCGGGTTGCGGCATCGTAAGCAACGTTGTGCTGTACACCAACCGGAACCGGGATCAGCATACGTTCGATCAGGCGCTGTTCGAACTCGGTCGGATCCCATTCGCCGTCGGCGCGGTCCACGAGGCCACTCGGGTAACCCGAAATGAGCGTACCCATGCCGGTGTCATATACCGTTACTTTCATCGGGTCGGCGTTGTGAACTGCGATCGGGATAGCCACTTCAGGATATTTGTCGTGCATGAAGTCCATCATGACAGCACCACGCGGGCACCACTGGCACCAGGTTCCTGTACCTTCTTCCAGAACTACTTTGCGGCCTTCGACAGGTTCCACACCTTCAACGGTTACATTAATAGTGCCGCTGTTGTCTGAAGCGTCGTCGTCTGCACCGCCATTGATGTTCGAGATGGCAATTGTGTAGTCGTCGCTGTTCGTGCCGGAAGCCAGTGCAGGCAGATCCAGGTTGAAAACGTAGGATTTGGTAAACGGAATGTTTACGTCGCTGTACGTTTGGCTAACCGTTTCCGAACCCTTGGTCCAGCTGGCAGTGAACGAAGTGATCGGCACGAAACCGTCGTTTGCCATTGAGCCTTCCACCGTGAAGTGGTCGCCGGTCCAGAATTTGTCGTAACCGTCAATAACGGCAGGAATGGCGTCTACGAAGCGTCCTGCATAAGCATAGGTCAGCGAAGAACGCAGCACGTTGTCCGGAAGTACCAGACGGATATTGTCGATAGCAGCGCCGTAGTTCCAGCCTGCTCCGTCGTTGTAAGTGATGTTCATCAGAACATTCGCATTGCCAACGAACGACGAGAGGTCGACTGCTTCAAGATGCCAGTCGGTACCACCATCAAACTGTTTGACGACCGTCCAGGTAACCCCGTTGTCGATCGAAGCATTCAGTGTCAGGATTTCCTGGTCACCCTGATAAGCGCCTGCGATGTAAAACAGGTCGAAAATAAGGTAAGCGGAAGGCAGCAGCGATAAATTTGCTGCAGGCAGCGTCAGCACGTCTGCACTTTTGTCACAATTGCATCCGTCGTCGTTGGTAACGATCGCGTTACCGTCGTGTGCCGGTACGCCGAATGCGTCGGAACTGAGCGCTTCCGGGTCGCCGATGATCCAACCGCCGTCACTGGCGAGGGTGGTTTGGCTCCAACCGGCAGGAAGCGTGGTACCGGCTTCAAAATTTTCTTGTACAAGGACAGTTCCCTGTGCGAACACGGAAACAAAAAGAAGGCTGAAAAAAGATGCGGAAAGTAGTCTTTTCACCATAAGGCTGGCTTTTTTTAATTGTTTTGTAAAATGTGCGGCAAACATATTGAAATGTTGGCGATTTACTGGTTTAATAAAAAAAAATGTCTTTATCTGGCAAATCTTTGACACCATGTGCCAGAAAAAATTGGTATTGTTGGGAACTTACCGTGAAAGGTTTTGTTTGGGGGCTGTAACTTTACACTCGGCCAACAATGGAATAAGAGGTAGATCAGGATTAAAAACACAGGACATGCAGTTTGAACCGAAAGACGTTTTTAAAAAGTTAGAGTTCGATAAAGTACTGGATTTGCTTGAAAAAGAAGCACTTACACCGATGGGTGGAGAAGTGTTGCGCCATATTTCCCCGGAAACCGATTTCGCGGTTATCGACAGAGGTTTGAGAGAAGTGCGGGAATTTAAACTCGCCCTTGAAAAGAACGACCGATTCCCCATCGAGGCTTTCCCGGATATTTCGTCCGACCTGAAATTGCTGGACATCGAGGGTTATACCCTGCAGGCGGAATCCTTCCAGGGGGTCCTCCGGGTGTTATTTGTTACACGCGATATTTTTAAATTCTTTTCCGGCGGCGCAAAAAAGGAAATTTACCCGAAATTATACGACCACATCCGCGAACTTTCCTACGACGAAGGGCTGGCAAAAGCCATCGCCGCCGTTTTTGACGACAAGGGTGAAATTCGCCCCGATGCCTCGCCCGAACTGATGCGCATCCGCAAAGAGATGCAGCAAAAAGTGCGCGAACTGGACGGCCGTTTTCGCCAGATCATTCAGGAATACCGCTCCAAAGGCTGGCTTTCCGATACGCCGGAAAGTTTCCGGAACCACCGGCGTGTACTGTCCGTCCCTTCCGAACACAAACGCAAAATCAGGGGTATTATTCATGACGAGTCGGATACGGGCCGTACCGCGTTCATCGAACCCGAGGCAGTGATCGAAATCAACAACGATTTGTTTGATCTGGAACAGGACGAACGCCGCGAAATCTTCCGCATCCTGCGCGATCTCAGCCAGACGATCCGCCCGTACAGCCCCGTGCTTCGCCATTACCTCGATGTGCTGGTAAAACTCGACGTCGTTCATGCCAAAGCAAAACTTGCCCTCGCGATGCGCGCCGGCATGCCCATATTGAAGGAAAAGCCGGTCATAGGTATTAAAAAAGGCTATCATCCGCTTCTGTACCTGAAAAACAAGGCGCAAGGCCGCAAAACAATCCCGTTCGAACTGCGACTCAATTCCGAAAATCATATCCTGATTCTGTCCGGCCCCAATGCCGGTGGCAAATCTGTGGCTATGAAATCGGTCGGCCTGATGCAAATGATGGTGCAGTGCGGCTTGTTGATTCCCGTACACGAGTTGAGTGAATTCGGCATTTTCCGCCAGATATTTGCCGATATCGGCGACCAGCAGAGCCTGGACGATGATCTGAGTACCTATTCTTCCCGCCTGCAGAATGCACGCGTTTTTCTGGAAAAAGCGACACCGCAAACCCTCGTGCTCATCGACGAAATGGGCAGCGGTACCGACCCCAAGCCGGGCGGTGCCCTGGCCGAGGCTATTCTCCGTCAATTGCACCGGAAAGGTGTTTATGCCGTCATTACCACACACTATTCCAACCTGAAAGTTTTTGCTTTCCGCAATCCGGGAATCCTGAACGGTAACATGCATTTCGATAAGGATACCCTTTCGCCCACCTACGAACTGAAAGTCGGCCGGCCGGGCAGTAGTTATGCTTTCGAAATTGCGGAAAAAAGCGGACTTTCCAAAGACCTCATCGGTTATGCCCGTAACAGGACCGGACCGGAAACCGCCGTCGATGATATCCTGATAGAATTGCAGCGCGAAAAACAGGAACTGGAAGAAAAACTGCGATCCGTACTGGATAAAGAACAATCACTCGAACGACTGATCAAGTCGTACGATTCGCTGCAACACGATCTCGATGTGAAGCGGAAACGCCTGAAACTGGATCAGAAAGAGTTCGAACTGCGTGAAAGCAGCAATGCCAGCAGGGAAGTAGATCGCCTTATTCGTCAGTTGAAAGACGAACGCAACCTGGAAAAAGCCCAGCAGATCAGCGCTCAACTTCGGGTGGAAAGAACGGAAAAAGCGCGTCAGGTCGACGACGTGAACGCCGAGGTGATCAAACTCGAAGAACAAAACCAGCCTTCTGCCTCCAGCCGCCCGCTGGCGGAAGGCGATTTCGTTCGGCTTCGTGCCGGCGGCGCAACGGGCAGGATCGAAAGTATCAAAGGTCAGAAAGCAACAGTGCAAATGGGCGGGCTGAAAGTCCATGCTCCTTTGCGGGATTTGCTGCCGGTTGCCGAACCGATCAAACAGGTATCGACAGCAAGTAATACCAATCTTCAACAGGCCGCTTTATTCGATGCCAAAGTCGACCTGCGTGGCATGAGTAAGGACGAGGCCCTCCGGGTACTTGAAAAATTCGTTGACAACGCCCTGCTTTCCAATGCATCCAGTCTCCGCATCCTTCATGGAAAAGGCGACGGCATTCTGCGCAAGGTGGTACGACAGAAATTACGGGAGTACGGTAGCAACATCGGCAATGTGTACCACCCCGAACAGGAGAGCGGTGGCGACGGGGTGACGATTGTTGAACTGGTGTGAGTTGATTTCTTACCGCCAAACCAGCACCCGAATCGTAATACGATCCCGCACCACACTGCTGATAACTGGATCGTATAAGGTATTCAGGTAATTGTGCAGGTTGTTCAGTCCGTAAGAGTAGACGACTTCCGGCTGGATTCTGTATTTATGCAGCCTGATTTCGGCCCCCAGTCCTATATCTGCCGCAGTTCGGCCGCTGTACAGATTGAGTTTTTCGGAAGAATTGGAAGCGAAATTCCAGCCCACGCGGCCGCCAATAAGAAATGAAGCGCGTAAAGGCAGATTTTTTCGGGTATTGGTAACCACGAAATGCAGCGGAATTTCGGCATCCAGAAAACGATGGGTTTCGGTGCCGCCGTCCGGATAAAAACGAATCGTATTTTGCGCCGCCGAAAACAGCAATTCCGTTTGAATCGCCAGGTCGCGTGAAAGTTGCCAGCGCGTGAACGCACCCAAAACAGGCCCCGCCGTTCCTGTTCTTTCTGCACCGGCTAAAAGTATTTCGGGGGCAGTTGATTTGGGCGTGAAAGTCTGCACACTCAGCCGGTGTTGCTCGATCCCTGCTATAGCGCCCCAGAAAAATCGTTTCTGCACCTCCTGCTGCGCGACGAGTTGGAAGGCACACGTACAAAAAAGCACTACAAGGATCTTTTTCATGAAGTATATAACAGGTGGCACAGCATAATGAAAACAGGAGCAACAGATATATTTCCCCTGATGCTGATTCGTACAGCCGGGTTGCCTTTGCAATGGCCTGAAGCCGATATTGAAACCTTCGTGTCACTGGAAGTAAAATATGCGAACACCACCTCCCTGATAGAGGCCTGTTTTCAAAGTGCTGTAATGGGTTTTGAAAATGAAAAAGACAAGATCCTAACCGACAAGCGACTGGAAAAAATCATTGTAAACTACCGCCGGCTTTTGCGGAAAGGATTTCCCGGTAAGGAAATAAAAGTGGATGGCTACCTGGCAGAACATCGCCCGGACCTGGTGGGTGATCTGACCGAAGTCAACAGACAAATTCTTTATCAGGCAAATCTGTCGCTTGAAATCCAGGAATGGTATAGAGGTGCATTGCTGGCGGAAAAACGCACGCTTCAGGGATATGCCTCTAATGAGACAATTTGCCGCGCCCTGCTTTTCGGCAGCCACACTTTGTTGCGCGAACTGCCGCGTTTTGCTTCCTCCGCCCCCGGGCAATGGACCAAAAAAGAACGGCGGGTGGCTTCCTCCCTGTTGAAATACCTGATGCGGGCATGCGTCAAAACGACGCCGTTCAGCCGGCTGGCTACCGTAAGCCTGCACAATGTTCAAACGGAAGCGGAGCCGGAATTCCCTGGGTTTTCCGAAGTGTTTTCTGCTATAAAACCGGTGGCCACTCCAAACGTGGGCCTGCTCCCGTTCCTGTATGAAGTGTTGCTCCGGGAGCCTGCTTTTTACAACTCCCTGAATGTCAAACTCAATTCGGGCCTTCAATCCGGATCTTTACACGAAGAATGGCTGTATTATAATGGCGAGCAGGAAAGTTTTCAAAACCTGAAAAGCAGTAAATTACTCGATGGGATAAAGGTTTTTTTGAAAGAAAAACCGGGGCGCCGGTCTTTCCAGGATTTGCTTTCTTATCTGAATATAACAGTTGATGCGGAGCCTGAATCATTGCAAGCCTTTGTCTTTCAATTGATTGATTACGGTTTTCTGGAATGGGTGTTGCCGGAAACGGGTCTTTTACCCGGCTGGTGCGGAAGTCTTTATAACTATCTCGGCTTTTTGCCTTCAGCGCCCGTGCTGACAGATGCCGCCTACCTGGTGCAATGGCTGCGCACCGCCGCGCGTACCCTTCCTTTTCAGTCTTTAGAGGATGCGATGACAACGCAAAGGGAAGCGATAGCACAATGCCGAATGTTTTTTGAACGCTATCATTCCGAATGCCCCGACATTCCGCCGGAACAGATTTTTTATGAAGATGTGGCAGACAATGTGCGAAGTAACATGCCTGAATCTGAAGTTAAAAAAATCCTCCACGATCTCGAAAACGGGCTTCAACAATCCATTCCGTACCGTATTTCCGGCCTGCGGGCCGAACTGATCCGTTTTGGAATGCTGGTGATGCAGCCGGGAGAATCGTTGCCGTTTTTGGATTTTTGCAAATTGTTTCTGGAAAGTGAGCAACGCGAAAAAGACGCGGAAGTATCTGTAAATCAATTGAATATTGATAAAGCAGGTGCGCTCTTGCAGTTTTATCGAACAGCATCGGGTGCATACAAGGCTGTGCTGAATGGCTTGTTTCCCGGCGGCGGTAAAATGATGGCGCGGTGGCTGCACCTGTTTCCGGCCGATGCCCGCGAAAAACTACAACAATGGTGGCCTGCGGATACCATGGCTTTTCCGTGGCAGGAATGGACGAAC
>JAKQJD010000142.1 GCA_029561355.1 Bacteroidota bacterium
TTCACCACGGTGTTGGCTTTTGTTTGCACCCAGTTGGGGCCGCCGTCCGACGAACCTTCCAGTTTCAGTGCCAGGTTGCCGATGTGGTCGAGGTGAACCATAATCGTCACTTTCGAACCGGCGGCCACACTTACTGGTGTAGTCGGGTTAGGATTGGAAAAAGCGCCTGCCCAGGTTTGGGCGCCGGAAGGCTTGCGGAATTCCAGCACGGTTGCGCTGGTATTGGCGCCGGTTGGATTCGGGTTAGCGATGGTCGTAGTCAACTGACCGTCGATGCTGCTGCCGAAGTACTGAAAGGTGGTGGAAGTTGCGGCAGATTCGAAATCCAGAATGGTCACCTGAGCCCGGATTCCGGCTGCGCAGAGTACGACAAGGATAAAAAGTAGTAATTTTTTGAACATGAGGAACCAGTTTAGGTTTTAAAATTTCGTTTTGTTGGTTGTGAAATGTAATGCACAAAATTAGGCAACACCCTTTGTTTACCAATAATATAACTATACTACAACAATGCACGTGCATAAAAAAACACTACGCGAATAGTACGACAAGTTCACATTCATGCCCTTTTACACCGTATCAGCAATTGCCGTATCTTAGCCACACGTATGAAGAACTACAAGGCGGAATTTTGCCGGTTACTCCTGTTCGTTTGTTTGCAAAATGCTGTGGCGCAACCCGTAAATCTGGGTTTGCCGCCGGTAACGCATTATGCTAAAACGCTCTACCAGGCAGGTACGCAGTCGTGGGACATCGGTCAGGACGCGCGCGGTCTTGTTTATCTCGCCAACAACGAAGGCCTGCTTTGCTTCAATGGCGATTCCTGGCATTGTTACCCGATTTCCAACGGCACTTGCGTGCGTTCCCTTCATATCGACAGCACCGACAGCCGCATTTACGTCGGCGGGCAGGGGGAACTGGGCTATTTCAGTCCGGATGCTTCCGGAAAACTGGTTTATCAATCCCTGAATACGTTGATACCTGCCTCCGAACGGAGTTATGGGGATATCTGGGATATCGTGCGTTTTAAAGGCGCCTACTTTTTTTGTGCAGCCGACCGTATTTTCAAAATTGAAAACGGGCAATGCGCCGTCTTTCATCCGCAGGGTTTTCTGGAACATTTGGAAGCCGTAAAAGGGCGTTTGCTGCTTCATGCCGCCGGCAACGGCATACTGCAATTCGACGGCCGCAATTTTGTACCCGTATCTGCCGCCCCACCCAGCGTGGTGACGGCCATGCTGCCGTGGCGGGGCGATACCATACTGATCGCTACGCTTAAAAATGGTTTGTTTTTCCTGGCCGGCGACCGGCTGCTGCCCTGGAATACCTCGGCCGACAGGTTTTTAAATGAAAAAAGGATTTATGCCGCTACCGTTTTCGGCGATCAGCAAATAGCGCTGGCTACCACACTGGGCGGCCTGGTGGTGCTCAACCGAGACCGCAAACCGGAATTCTGGCTGCGCAAAGGCGCCGGACTTCAATACAATAATATCCTGAGCGTTTTTCCCGACCGGGCAGGCAACCTGTGGCTCGGGCTCGATAACGGCATCGATTACGTGGAAATGAATGCGCCGTTTTATCGCATTTTTCCCGACGGCGACCTCGAAGGCGCCGGCTATGCTGCACGTCTTTTCGACGGCAGACTTTACCTGGGCACTTCCAACGGACTCTACATGACGCCCTGGCAGCATCATTTTAACCCGTTCGTGGAGCAACCTTTCCAGCCGGTATCCGGCACAACCGGGCAGGTATGGGGGCTGAATGAGACCGGCAACACCCTTCTGCTGGGTCACCACGAAGGCGCTTTCAGGATAGAGGGTTATAACTCGATACCGCTCAGCAGCAGAACGGGCGCCTGGCGTTACCTCCAATTGAATGATACCGTGCTCATTGCAGGCCAATACGACGGTTTATCTCTGCTGACCCGGCGGGCGGGCGGGCCCTGGCAATGGCGTATGCGGCTGCCTGGATTCGAAGAATCGTGCCGTGTGCTGGCGCCGGAGAATGATTCCACCCTGTGGATGTCGCATCCTTACCGGGGCGTATTCAAAGTGGTTTTTCAAAACGATTACCGGAGCCTTTCCGTGAAGCGCTACGGTCGGGCGGAAGGTTTGCCGTCCGATTTATTCAATTACGTTTTTTATATCGGAGGCCGTGCGCTGGTGGCGGCGGAGCACGGGCTGTTCCGGTTCGACGCCCGCAACGACCGCTTTGTTGCAGCCCCGGAATTTAACGAGCAACTGGGCAAGAATAATCGGACCCGTTTTTTGCAGGAAGATGCTGCGGGCAATATCTGGTTTGTCACCGGCGAGGAAACGGGCGTTTTGTGGATACAGGACGAAGGCCTCGGCAAAAAAATCCGGCGGCAGGTTTTTCCCCAACTCAACGGACAGATCGTGGGCGGCTTCGAACATATTTATTGCCTTGATGCGGAGAACCAGTTTTTCGGAACGGAAAAAGGTTTTTTGCACCTCAATACCCAGCGCCTCCAGAACAAGGAATTGCCCCTGCAGGTTGTAATCAACAGCGTTCGTATTCCGCAAACGATAGACAGTGTGGTGTACGGCGGTTTTCCGGGCCAGGCTATGTCGAACATCGTGTTGCCCTATCAGAACAACCGCATTGTGGTATCCTATGCCGCTACCGTATTCGGCGAGAGCAGGCGCATTCAGTACAGTACGCGGGTGGAAGGCCTCGAGCGGGAATGGTCGGCCTGGTCGGCCAAAACGGAGCGCGATTTCACACACCTGCCTGCCGGCAGTTACCGGCTTCTGGTAAAAGCACGCCTGGATTCCGGGCAGGAGAGCGCTACGGAATTTTTCAGTTTCCGAATCCTGCCGCCCTGGTATGCCAGCAACTGGGCATTTTTGTTTTATTTTCTTGCTTTCGCCGGGTTGCTCACCATGCTGATCCGCTCCCAACGAAAACGATTCGAGCGCGAAAAAGCCGAGCTCACCCGCACCCACCTGCAAAAAGAGGAACAACACCTGCGCCGGGCCGAGGAGACAGAACAGGAACTCACCCGCGTTCAAAATGAAAAACTGGAAGCGGAAGTGGAGCACAAAAACGAGGAACTGGCGCTCGCTACCATGCACCTGGTGCAAAA
>JAKQJD010000282.1 GCA_029561355.1 Bacteroidota bacterium
TTCGCTGAGCCGCACGATAGCGCGGGCAATGATGCCGCGGTGCAGAAACGGGTAGGCAAAACCGAAGCGGAACGCGTTCGAACTTTCCCAAACGAGGCTGTCGGGCTTATGATCTGGCAAAAACTGCGGGGCAATGTAGGCACCCGGTTTGCCCGGCACGGCGAAGCAGATCTCGAAATTGCGCATCAGTTCGAGGAAAATGTCGACTTCCTGGTCGTTGCGGAAGCGGAACTTGTTGTCGAACTGCTGCGGAATGGTGGCCGACCATTCGTCGCGCAATTGCTGGTCGGTGAAAGCGCCGCCGTTGTTTTCCACTTCCTTGTTCAGTACGCGGTAGATCATTTCCGTGGCCCAGACGGGGTTGAGAATGACCATCTCGCGCAGGGTTCGGTGCTGCGGGAAATGCAGCAAAACGCCGATTTCTGTGAGGAAAGCGCTGAGTTTTTCGGGAGCATCGGCGCTTAATTCATGCTTTTGGCAAATATCGAGGTAGGCGTCGTATTTGATGTACGGTTGTTTGGCTGCGAGGGCTTCGAGTTCCTGCCGCACAGCGATCCAGTTGGCCGGCAGGTCGTAGCCGATAAGGTCTTTGAGGCCCGGAGCGGCATGGTATTGTTCGAGCAGTTTTTCCTGCAGGCGGCCGATATCGAGGCCGGTGGCGGCGCTCACTTCCACAAAATCGCGGACGTTGAATTTGGGCACGAACGCCTGCTGGTTGAGCGGTTCGCGGCCCGTTTCAGCCTTGTTCTGCACCATGAGCACCGGGCTTCCGGCCGACAACATTTTTACATTTTGCAGCCAGTATTCGTGCGTGAAATTGCGGTCGTGGTCGTCGCGGTCGGGGTGCAGCAGCGCGTCTTCCTGCGTGGATTTATCCCATACCAGCATGTATAAAGCCCTGGTAGTGAGGAAGAAACGGTGCGTGTTGTGGTACACTTCCTGTCCGCCGAAATCCCACACGTTGATTTTCAGGCTGCGGCCGTCCGGCAGTTGCACGGGCCACGATTTGATGCGCACGCCGTGGGTAGAGTTTTCGCCGGGATCGAAAGCGTCGCCGGCCAGCACTTTCGACAGGGAGGTTTTGCCGACGCGGCCGTTGCCGACGAAAATGAGTTTGGCTTCGTTGACGCGGCCGGCGGTGCCTTCTTTTTCGAGTTGTTCGATGCGGGTGCGGGCGGTATCGCGGTAGTTGCCTAGGATCGTTTTGTTCTGGTATTCCTGGTAAGCGGGGATAGTGTTGGCGTGTTCGGCGGCTTTCCAGAGATCCGTTTCGGCGGCTTCCATGTCGGCGAGGATTTTCTCCACTTCGGCGCGGTGAATGCCTGTGGAGAAGGTGGTCATGTACGACTGAATGGAAGAAATATTGGGGCTTTTTTGGATGTTTTCGAACAGGGCTTCTTCCTGTTCGAGCAGGCGGAGATCGGAGATGCGGCGCTGGGCTTCGTTGTTATAAGTGCCTGATTTTGTTTCTTTTAGATAAATATCAAAGGCAAGAGAGGTGTTCTCCGTTAGTGCTTTTTTCCAGAGGTTTTCTTCGGCGATCACCGTGTATGCGACTTCTGTTCCAGGCTGCTGTATTGATTTGCCAGAGCCGAATTTTTGGGAATAGTTTTGCTGTAAAGTTTCCAGTTTTCCCACAACCGATTGAAGTTCCAATTCCCGTTCCCGTTTCTTTTCCAGGGAGGTTTCGGATAAATAGGATTTTCGCAATTCTTCTATATCGGAAATGAGCCGGGTGATTTCGTCGAGCGATTCTTTTTC
>JAKQJD010000305.1 GCA_029561355.1 Bacteroidota bacterium
CAAACGATTGAATTCCTCAGAGTTATGAGTTATGAGTTATGAGTTATGAGTTTTTGGTGGTAATCCTTGGCTTACGTATTGAAAAGGCAAAGGGTTGCCACCAAAAACTCATAACTCATAACTCATAACTCATAACTCATAACTCTTTCAACCGCTTCAATAGCCTTCCGATCCCGTTCTTCAAAATTTCCACTGATAATGGTGTAAGGTAAATTGCGTTGTTCGAGCACCTCTTTCAGCCGGTTGAACATCCATTCGCGTTTTTGTTCGTATTCCCGCAGGCCGTCGTTGACCCAGGGAATATCGGGTGCAAGCAGCAGGAAATGGTCGTAGTGCCGGTTTTGGCTGGCCCAGATAATCCAGGGCTGGCAGACGCCGTTGAAATAAATTTCGCTCCAGACCTGGGTGACGATCAGTTCCGTATCGCAGAAAAGAACACGGTTCGCCAGCGGGGCCATTTCGTCTTCCCGGTAGAGTTGTCCGCCTGCGATGTGCGCGAAGTCGAGTTCGGTGAGGTCCATGCCGAATTTTTCGCAGTAGGTACGGCCGTATTCTTCCACAAAAACGGTTTCGAAATGGCGGGCAAGGAATTCCGTCAGGTAACTTTTGCCACAACTTTCGGGGCCGAGCAAGGCAATTCTTTTGATGGGTGGGGAGTCGTTCACTGGATTGTAAATGTATTTTCGGGTTACATAACTATTATTAAAGCAGTGGAAAATTAGTTCATTTTCCATGTTTCAACCGAAACAATCAAGTAATTCATAAAAATCAGTTAAATCACTATCAAATTCAACGCCCGTTTGTGCAATTTTTCCCCGTTTTGCATCATTTGACTTTGTACGTTTGCAAAATCAGAATTTAACCCTTTCAAATGTTGAGAATGCCCAACCTCCGCACCCCTTCAGGTACCTGGATGATCCTGTCCGTACTTGTATTTATGTCCGCCTGCAAATGGCTTGGTTCCAAAGAACAACCGTCACCCGTTAACCCATCCACCACCACAATGCCCAGTTCCAACCCGATCAAAGGCGTATATTCCGACGACTGGGCCGTAGTCGACAGCCTCGAAAAAAAAGGGCTGTTCAAAAGCGCCCTTGAAAAAGTAGAAGCGATTGAAGCCCGCGCCAAGGCCGAAAACAAACAGCCACAGATCATCAAGGCCATACTTTTCCGCGGTAAATACATCACCCGCCTGGAAGAAGACGGATTTGTAAAAGCCTTACAAGTCCTTGAAGCGGAAGAAAAATCTGCCCGTGTACAGCCTGAAAAGGCTTTGCTTCAAAGTATACTCGGACAACTGTACGCCACTTTTCTGTCGCAGCAAGGCTGGAGTATTACTGAACGTACACCTATTCCCGACGGCGAAGGGGGCGATATCCTGACCTGGTCGGCTGCACAAATTGAAAAACGTGCGCTGGAATTGTACAATACTTCCGTTTCCGATGAAGGGGCTCTGTCGGCCATTCCGATCAGCGATTTTGAAGATGTTATTTCACCCGGCCAAAATGATTCTATTGCAAATGCGGCGCTGCGGCCTACGCTGTACGACCTGGTCGCACACCGGGCGATCGATCATTTTATGAACGAGCGGAATTACCTGACCGAACCCGCATATGCTTTCCAACTCGATCAGGAAAAAGCCTTCGCTGACCGGGAAGTATTTCAGAATGAAGTATTCGTCAGCCAGGACACCTCTTCGGGCAAATTGATGGCGCTGCGTTTGTTTCAAAAACTGCTCAGGCACCATGCTTCGTCGAATACGGGCGACCCGAAAGCACGGCAGTCACGACAGATAGATATAGACCTGAAACGACTTCAGTTCGTGTTCGCAAATTCCGTTCGGGAAGATAAAAACGCATTGTACGTAAAGGCGCTGGAGCGTTTGCATGAAAGCGCTCAAAACCATCCTTCTCAAAGTGAAATCGCTTATCAACTGGCCAGTTTCCTGTTTTATTCAAGTGAGCAGGATAAAAGCCGGAATACCAAAAAAGCCATCGCTTTGTGTGAAGACGCCGTTCGCCAGCACCCCGGCTCCTACGGTGAAAACTTGTGCCGGCAATTGCTGGCGCAGATGAAGGCGACTTCTCTGGACATTACCGTGGAACAGGTGTCGCTGCCCGAAAAGAACAGCCTCGTACAACTTTCCTTTCGAAACCTCACCCGGGCGTACCTAAAAGTGGTGCGCGCGAATCCTGATAATCTCAGGAGTATAGATAGAATGAGTTGGGAAGAAAGGCTGCCGTATTTGCTGACAATGAAAGAAGTGCAGCAACGGGAATGGGCTATTCCCGATCCGGGCGATTATCAGCAGCACACGACCGAACTGGCACTGGACGGGCTGCCCCGCGGCTACTACTGTGTGCTGGTTTCGGATAATCCCTCGTTCACCGTACAAAGCGGCCACGTTTCTTTCGCCGCCTTTGCCGTCTCACAACTTGCTGTAATACAGGCAAATGAAAATGGCACACCCAGCGTTGTCGTGACCGACCGGCTCAGTGGCGCGCCGCTGGAAGGTGTAAAACTGGAGTTTTATCTTCATTATTATGGCGGTTCCGTGGAAGAATTGCGCCTTCAAAAGACTACCGTCACCAACAAAGACGGCTGGGGGGAAGCGGATAATATACAGCACGGTAATCTTGAAGTGCGCGCGATTTATCAGCAGGATACCTTGTGGGCGGGCAATGTGATGAATTATCGCTATAATGATGAACAGGAAGAATCCCTGCAAACCCGCTTTTTTACAGACCGGAAATTATACCGCCCCGGACAGCAGATCTATTTCAAAGGCGTACTCTATAAAAATGATGCGCAGGGAAAACCCCAGATTATCCCCAATCATAAAGTTACGGTAAAACTGTACGATGTCAATCAGCAGGACAAAGCCACGGTGACTTTGCGCAGCAACGAATACGGCTCTTTCAACGGAGTGTTTACGGCTCCTACTTCCGGGCTGACCGGTTTGATGAACATCCGCTGCGATGAAGCGTCGGGCGCAGAATTTTTCAGTGTTGAAGAATACAAGCGCCCGCGTTTCGAGGTGACCATGAAGCCCGTCGAAGGCGCTTACCGCGTCGGCGATCGTATTACAGTGAAAGGAGAAGCCAAAAACTATGCAGGCAACGTGGTCGACGGCGCTGCGCTGCGTTATCGTGTGGTGCGGCAGGCCAGGTTCCCGTTCTGGGACTGGGGCTGGTTCCGCAAACCGTTCCCGCCGGTAGCCGAAATGGAGATTGCCAGTGGCACACTTGTAACCGGCGCTGACGGCGGCTTTGAAATTCCGTTTGAAGCCATTCCCGACAAATCCGTTTCTAAAAAGGACCAGCCCGTGTTCGATTACCGCGTATTCGTGGACGTGACCGACGTAAGTGGAGAAACACGCAGTAACAGCACGCAGGTGAGTGCCGGATATTCTGCCTTGCAGATTTCCTGGAACCTGACCGACCGCATGGTGATCGACAGCATGGCCCGTGTATCATTGTTTGCCACCAATATGTCGGGCCGGCCGCAGGAAGCAGAGGGTATGATCCATATTGTGCGTCTGAAAGAGCCTTCTGTTTTTTATAAAAACAGGTATTGGGAACGTCCGGATGTACGTACCATTCCCGCAACTGACTGGGCGCGGATGTTCCCTGATATGGCCTATAAAAATGAAGACGATCCGGAACACTGGGAGATTGAAGTCCCGCTTGTGATGGTAGAATTTAATACAGCAAAATTGAGTGTGGTAGACCTGCAACTGGACCGCATGACGCCGGGGTACTATAATATTATGTTGTTTACAAAAGACAAGTACGGAGAAGAGGTTGTTATTAAAAAAACGGTCCACGTTATCGACCCGAAAAAACCGGAAACCCGTTTCGATCAGCCCAATGTGGAAGTAGAAAAAAGCACGCTGGAACCTGGCGAAATCGCCCGTTTCTGGATGGGTGGAAAAGCCCCGAACCTGCATTTCCTGTTGAGCCGGGAATCCAACGGCACCATGGCATCCCCACGCTGGTACACTGTAAAAGGGGGGGGCAAGACGGAAATGCCGGTAACGGAAGCCGATCGCGGCGGTTTTGCAGTACACTGGTTTGCCGTATACAACAACCGCGTGTACGGACCCACTTACCTGAACATAAACGTGCCCTGGAGTAACAAAGACTTGCAGATCAGTTATGAAACGTTCCGCGACAAACTCAGTCCCGGACAAAAAGAAGAATGGCGTTTAAAAATCAGCGGACCGAAAAAAGACAAGGTGGCGGCTGAAATGGTAGCGGCCATGTACGATGCTTCGCTGGACCAGTTTGCGCCGCACAGCTGGGAGCGTATTGCATTCCCGTTCCACAACGTAAAATTGTCGTTGAGCGCCAACTACTTTGCCGCACGAAGCGGGGAATCGCACCAGTCGGGTATCGAAAGTTATCCGGTACAAGGAAGAGGATACCCGCAGCTCAACTGGTGGGGCTTCCCGATGTGGGCCGCTTACGGACGTGATAACTACAGGAGACCCGACGTGTACGCTACCGCCATGCCCGCGGCCGCACCCATGGTAGCGGGCGGTAAAATGAGGAAATCAAACGTCGATACCGTGGTTACCTTCGATCCCGAAACGTACGAGGAGAAGGTGCAAATCGTTCGAAACGACCTGAACCTGACTTCGGATGAAGCGCAACAACAGGCAGCGCCCCCGGCTCCTCCTGAACAGAATGGACAACCGGCGCCGCGTCGCAACCTGAACGAAACGGTCTTTTTCTTCCCGGAACTACGCACGGATAAAGACGGCAATATCGTGCTGAAATTCACTATGAACGAAGCGCTTACCCGCTGGAAACTGCTCACGTTCGCACATACGAAGTCGCTGGAACAGGCCATTTCGGTAAAAGAAGTGGTGACGCAAAAGGAACTCATGGTCATTTCCAACCCGCCGCGTTTCCTGCGTGCAGGTGATTCGTTCGAGTTTGCAGCTAAAGTGAGCAACCTGTCGCAGCAGGTCATTCAGGGTAAGGCAACGCTGAATCTGCTCGATGCAGCCACCTTGAAATCCGTCGGCGCCGAATTCGAATTGACTGACAAAAACAACAGCACCGCATTTAATATTCAGCCCGGACAATCGGCGCCGCTGGCCTGGAAAGTGAAAATCCCCGAAGATTTTGCCGGCGCAGTTACCTGGCAGATTTTTGCCGACGGCAACAAATTCAGGGACGGCGAGGAAAGCAGCCTTCCGGTTGTGCCCAACCGCATGCTGGTGACGGAAACGCTGCCGATCACTGTGCGCGGAAACCAGACCAAAAGTTTTGTCTTCGATAATTTCAAAAACGGCGGCAACAGCAACTCGCTTGTTACGCACCGCTACACCATCGAATTCACGAGCAACCCCGTCTGGTACGCCGTGCAGGCACTTCCTTACATCATGGAATACCCGCACGAATGCTCCGAGCAGATATTCAGCCGTTTTTATGCCAATACCCTTGCTACCAGCGTCGTCAGTAAAATGCCGCAAATCAAACGCGTGTACGACCGCTGGAAAGGAACGGATGCCATGAAATCGAACCTGGAAAAGAACCAGGAACTGAAATCGGCCCTGCTGGAGGAAACGCCCTGGGTACTCGATGCGCAAAACGAACAACAGCAAAAGCAGAACATCGCGCTTTTGTTCGACCTGAACCGTATGGCCTCCGAACGCGAACGCACACTGGCCATACTGGCCGAACGGCAGTTGGAAAATGGCGCATGGGCGTGGTTCCCGGGTGGCAAAGACAGCTGGTATATCACCCAGCATCTCGTTACGGGTTTCGGGCACCTGGGCAAACTCGGCGCGCTGGATGCAAAAAATGACCAGACAACTGCTCCCATGCTCGACAGGGCGCTGGGTTATTGCGACCGGAAAGTAATCGAACAATACAATGAACTGGAACGCCAGGTAAAAGCAGGCAAGGCAAAATGGGACGACGATCACCTGGACGGTATGATCATTCAATACCTGTATGCCCGTTCATTTTACAAAGTGGATCGCCCCGGAAAGGAAGTGGCTTATTACCTCGGTCAGGCTGAAAAATTCTGGCTCGGCAAAGGTATTTACCAGGAAGGTTTGATTGCGCTGGCCCTGCACCGCAACGGCCGCGGCGTAGCGAACGATATCGTAAAAAGCCTGCGCGAACGTGCCATCATGAAAGAAGAACTGGGCATGTACTGGCCGGTAAGTTGGGGGTACTACTGGTACCAGTTGCCGGTGGAAACACAGGCGCTCATGGTGGAAGTGTTCGGCGAAGTGGCCAACGACGCCAAATCGGTTGAGGAACTGCGCATCTGGCTGCTCAAAAACAAACAGACCAACCGCTGGGAAAGCACCAAAGCCACAGCGGAAGCAGTATACGCCTTACTCATCGGGACCGGCACGCAGGAAAACTGGCTGAACAACAACCAGCCCGTACAGGTGTCCCTGGGTGGAAAAACACTCAAACCTGCCGAAATGGAAGTTGGAACGGGTTATTTCAAAGAACAATGGACCGGCAAGGATGTAAAATCCTCCTGGAGCAAGATCGAGGTGAAAAACCCCAACTCCAACATCGTCTGGGGTGCGGCTTACTGGCAGTATTTTGAAGACCTCGACAAGATCAAGGATTTTCAGAAAACGCCGCTGACCATTGTAAAACAATTGTTCACTGAAGAAAACTCACCCACCGGACCAGTGCTGAAGCCTGTCAAAGAAGGCACAGTGTTGCACCGGGGCGACAAAATCAAAGTGCGCATCGAGATCCGCGTCGACCGGGAAATGGAATTCGTGCACCTGAAAGACATGCGGGCAGCCGGCTTCGAACCGGTCAATGTGCTTAGCGGTTATAAATGGCAGGGCGGTCTGGGTTACTACGAAAGTACAAAGGATCTGGCGACCAATTTCTTCATCGATTACCTGCCGCGCGGTACGTTCGTATTCGAATACCCGCTGGTGGTATCGCACCGGGGCGATATGAGCAACGGCATCACGACGATGCAGTGCATGTATGCGCCGGAGTTCACGAGCCACTCGAAAGGAGTGCGTGTGAAAGTGGAGTAGCACCGAACCCCCGATCGGTGAAATATTTCGCTTCGCCTAGTGGTGGCATGAAAGCGAAGTAGCACTGAACTCCTGTTCGGTGAAATATTGTGCTTCGCGTAGCGGTGGCATGGGATATAAAAAGAGAGGTGTTTTTTGGGCGAAAGCCCAAAAAACACCTCTCTTTTTATATCCCATGCCACCGCTAAGTAGCAACCAAAACTTTTTTCAAAAAAAAACTTCCCACGCTGGGTACATCTTTTCAGAAGCAAACACATGATGGTATACGCTGCAAATCAATGCAGCATTCATTCACAAACTAACATTCAAACAATCAAATTTTCCATCACCATGAATTGCTTCAAAAATTTCTTCGCCTTCGCAACCCTCGTTTTCGCAGCCACAGTATTCACCGCTCCCCAGGCTCAGGCACAAACATCCGGCGCAGGCGGCCTCAAAATCCAGATGCAGGTAGAACCTTCCGCAGCGGCATACATCAAATTTGACGGCGTCGACGGCGAGGTCAATGTACAGGAAGGCCGCAACGTGGTTGGCCGCAACACCCGCAACGGCGACCAACTGATCGTAGTAGTAAGAAATGGCAAACCTGTCCAGTTTGGTGTGCAGCCGACCGGCGGCTCGTTCAAGGCCATCCCGTCCAATGCATCGCCCTGCAACAGCACGATTCACTGCACTACGTTCAATCCGCCGGTGTGTTTTACGCTCCCGGGCGGCCAGTGTGTGTGCTCCTGCGGACCATGGATTACTTCCACACCCAGGAATTAGAAGTGAGAGAAGTGAGAGAAGTGAGAGGGTGAGAGAAGTGAGAGGCGTAGCGTACACCGCGCCGCTCCAAAAATTCTTACACTGCTTCGCCTTTTCTTTATTGCTTCTGTAAAATGCAAGTGATCCGATGACTTTTGAGTCATCGGATCACTTGCATTTACTCGTGAATTTGAATTTGGAGCAGCGCGGTGTACGCTACGGACTCTCACTTCTCTCACCCTCTCACTTCTCTCACTTCTCTCACTTCTGAAGTTGCGCTAGCGTTCTTTTCGCCCGGCTTTTAAACCCGCCACTGCCAAATTCCATATGTTCTTCCAGAATCAAACGCAGTTCATCCTTCAGTTCGGGGATATCGCGGCAGATCTTTTCCAGTATCGTCATGGATGCGCAACGAATAGCGATCGGCTCCTGCGGGTCGGCCAGGTATTTAAAACAATGATCGGCTAACAAATCATAATACTCAGCCGGAATTTCCACATCTTCGAAAACATTCAGGGCGTTGCGTTTGACGGCATCGTGCACCGGCTGCCGGTCGATGGCTTTCAGCAAAACGGGGTAATATGGAGCCATGAGTTCGGGATGTTTTTCGCCTACATAGCGTACTACCCAGGCGCTGCGTTGGGTAATGCGGTATTCATTTCCCAAAAAAAGATCCATTAAAGCGGCCAGCCGGTCGGCATCGGCGCCGATCCAGCCGACGATGCGCATGGTTTGTGCTTTGCTGTGTTCGGCGAGCAAGGCTTCGGTGAGGAAGGTGTGGTCGGTCATTTTTACTTTACCCGGCATCGTCCTCCTCATTTTCCACGCGCTGTTGCTCTGTCTGCGGCATATGGCTGATATCCTGCAACGAAAAATCCGGGTCCCATTCCCATAATCCCTGTTCATATTCGCGGGTCATCAGCGCAATATTGTCGAGGTGATATTTCTGTTGCAGCCGCGGGAAATGGTAACGCGACCACAGCGATGACTCGTCGAAAGGAATACCCGTAGCGATGCTCTCGCGCAGGGCGAAAATGTAGGCCAGGCTTTCCGTGCGGCGTTGCAGCCAGTCGTTGATCGACAATGCCGGGTCGCCGTGGCCGGGGATCATACGTGTAAACCAGTTGCGGTCGTGAATGACCGGCAGTTTTTCCAGCGTATTCACGTAATCGACACTGCTGTGGTAAATGAACGGGAATTCTATATTCGATAGGTAGTCGCCGGCAATGCACAATCCAAGTTGCCAGATCACGATCATCATGCTGTCGGCCGTGTGGCCGGGCGTGAGGTAAAACGTCATTTTCGTATTGCCCTGCCTGTATTGCACGCCGTCGCGGAAAACTGTAAAGTCGCCGTTGGGGAATTCGATGGGGTAGGGCCGCTGGATGTAGTATTTTTCGTCGAAATCCAGAATTTGTTCCAGTATCTTTTCCTTGTCGGGGTTATCGGCCATAGTTTTCGACACAAAAACCTTGTCGGCGTCGAAAGCCTTGTACCCCATAATGTGGTCGTAATCGGAGTGCGTGAACATCAGGTACAAGGATCTGTTCTTACGGATACTGTCCACGTAGTGCCGTATTTCAATCACCTCGTCGGGAAGCCAGCAGGGGTCCACCACAATTACAACGTCTTCGGTGTGAATGACCGTCGTATTCGTCTGGAAAAGGGCGCTTTGAAAGATCGTGATATTGGGATCACGAAAGATGATTTTATTCATAGCAGGTCTCTTGTTGATTATTCCGGAGGGTGTTTTCGGCAGGCACCAACTGCATGGGCGAAAGAAAAATGGCAGGCTTCATACCAAGCTTCGCCTTCAGTCTGCCCGGAATTGACTACTTTTGCGGTTCTTGTCACAGGACAAATGTAATCAAAACCGAATCCTTTGGTTTCATCTGAATTCAAACACATTTGTTTTATTTTGACACAAAGGCACAAAAGTTGCATAGTTTGTTGGTTTTCAGCAATGTATGCGCTGTGATGCTTGTTGGATGATTGAAAAAACACCGCATACCAAATTTCAAAAAATGGGAAATGTAGTAGCCATTGTGGGGCGTCCGAACGTCGGTAAATCCACTTTATATAACCGTCTGGTCGGGTCGCGCGATGCGATTACCGACGACTTTTCAGGCGTAACACGCGACCGGAAATACGGATTTTGCGAATGGAACGGCAAACGATTTACAGTAGTCGACACCGGAGGTTTCGTACATGGCTCTTCCGACGTGTTCGAAACGGCGATCAGAAGCCAGGTCCGGATAGCGCTCGAAGAAGCCGCTGCCGTATTGTTTATGGTAGACGCGCAAACGGGCATCACCGACCTCGATGAAGAGATTGCAAAAGGCCTGCGGCGCGGCAAAAAGCCGGTATACCTGGTTGTCAACAAAGTTGATAACAATAAAAGCCTGCTGGAAGCCAATGAGTTCTGGGGACTCGGCTTCGACAATACGTTTTTCATCGCTTCAATCAGCGGCAGCGGCACAGGCGACTTGCTGGATGCCGTGGTGGAACATATTGAAAATGAAGAACCGCTGGAAACCGCACTGCCCAAGTTTTCCATCGTCGGACGTCCGAATGTGGGCAAATCCTCGCTGGTGAATGCCCTGCTGGGGGAAGAGCGAAACATCGTAACACCCATTGCAGGTACCACCCGCGACCCGATTCACACCACGTACAACAAATTCGGCAAGGAATTTATCCTGATCGATACCGCCGGTATCCGCAAAAAAACCAAAGTGGAAGAAGACCTGGAATTCTACTCCGTGATGCGTGCTATTCGTGCCGTGGAAGAATCCGACGTTTGCCTGATGGTGCTGGATGCGGAAAGCGGTCTGGAATCGCAGGACCTCAACATCCTGCGCCTGGCTCAGAAACGCCACAAGGGCATCGTCATTCTGGTGAATAAATGGGACCTGATCACGAAGGAAACCAACACGGCCCGCGACTACGAGGCAGCCATCAAGAACAAACTTGCGCCATTCAACGACGTTCCGATCCTGTTCATCTCGGTACACGACAAACAGCGGATTTTTCAGGCTATCGAAAAAGCCATTGAAGTGTATGAAAACCGTTCGCGCCGCATCAAAACGGCCGAACTCAATGAATTTGTGACGGAAGTGATCGAAAGAACGCCTCCACCTTCGGTGAAAGGCCGCTTTCCGAAGTTCAAATACGTTACCCAATTGCCGACGCCATATCCTTCTTTCGCATTTTTTGTGAACAACCCAAACTGGGTGCGCGATTCGTACGTGCAGTTTCTGGAAAACCAAATTCGCGAACACTATGAGTTCTGTGGGTCACCGATGGAGGTGTATATGAGGTCGAAAACGTAAGTTTATTTGGTTTATGGGTTTATAGGTTTATAGGTTTATAGTAGATACTCGGGCTTCTTATGTATGAATACAGTTTTGAAAAATTGCAGGTGTGGCAAAAGGCAAAAGCACTTGCAAAAGATGTCTATGGGATTACGAAGAGTTTTCCCAATAGCGAACAATTTAATTTGACGGCCCAAATGCAACGGGCTGCCATTTCAATCGTTTCAAATCTGGCGGAAGGAACTTCGAGATCTAGTTACAAAGACAAAGCAAGATTTAGTGAGATGAGTTATGGTAGTCTTATGGAACTTTTAGCACAACTGATTATTTCTTACGAGTTGGGTTACGTTAAAGAGGAGAGTTATTTAACTGTTAGATCCAAAGTCGAAGATCTGGGTAAAAGCATAACAAACCTGAAAAATCAACAATTAAGCATGGTGAAGGAAGATGACCCTCCCTACTTCACCAACCCATAAACCCATAAACTAATAAACCCTATAAACCATAAACCCATAAACCTATAAACCTATAAACCCATAAACCTATAAACCATAAACCCAATAAACCCATACGTAATGCGCAAACGACACATCTACTACCTGAGCGTCCTCGCGCTCTTCTTTTCGGCCTGTAAAGACCAGCCCGAACCGATCCCTGCATATGTAAAACTGGAGCCCTTTACCGTGAATGCGACGGGCGGGGCAGCCGCGCAAAAAATTACCGACGGCTGGTTGTACGTGAATGGAGAATTTCTGGGGGCGTATACGCTGCCGGCAACGGTTCCGATACTTGCGGAAGGGCAGAGCGAAGTGTGGGTTTTTCCCGGTGTGAAAAAAAATGGTATCATCACCACACCGGATATTTATAGTATGATGGTTCGCCATGATCAGGATTATACACTCACGCCGGGGCAAACGACTGTTGTTCAGCCTGTTACGAAATACGATGACGATACCGTTTACCCCTGGGATCTTGTCAGGGCTTCATTTGACGGTTTCGGATCGGTACTGCTTGAAGACCGGGACGACAACGCAGGACTGAATTTCAGGGTAACGGATTCCGATGCTTTCGGCGGTACGGGAAAAAGTGTCCTGCTGGAAGTAGACACAGCGCATCAGGCGCCATTGATGGAAATCGCTACGGAAGAAGTAAGCCTCCCGACTGCAGGAGCGCAGCAAACCTGGCTTGAACTGAATTACAAAAACGAAATCCCGTTCCAACTCTGGCTGGTCGGTACAAAATCTTCCCAGCCCAATGAACTGATGCAGTTTGTTTACCAGTTCAACGTGTCGGAAGACTGGAATAAAACCTATTTCAACCTGACGGAATTCGTCGTTGCCATGCAGCAGGATAAATACCGGCTGTTTTTCGTCGTGGAACTTCCAACGGACAACGCCGGCAAATACACCCGCGAAAAAGCCGCCGTTCGCCTCGACAATATGAGGTTGCTGCATTTCTGACAACTTCTGGTACTTTTGCAGCATTCTTAACAGGCTTCCCCGCCTAAAAACGCACCGTTTTGCAGCGCCGACTTCGTCAACGCGACACACTATTTTACGGTATTGCCGATTTTTTGATGGCAATGCTGGCCTGGGCCTTGTTTTTCCTGTACAGAAAATCCCTGGAAGGGGCTCCCCTGGATGCGGAAGTATTTCAGGATCCCAACTTTTACCTCGGCGTCATTCTGGTGCCTATCGGCTGGGTATTGCTGTACGGCATCTTCGATCAGCATACGGATATTTACAGGATGTCGCGCCTCACGACCCTGACTCAAACCTTTTTTCTGTCTTTTCTGGGTGTTACGTTTTTGTTTTTTTCGCTGATACTCGACGACGTGGTCCGGGATTACCGCACCTACTACAGGTCTTTTCTGGCATTGTTCGGCTTGCACTTTTTGTTGACGTCGATTGCGCGTATGATTTTGCTTACCCGTGCAAGCCGGCGACTGAAAAGCGGCCTGATTACCTTCAATACCTTGCTGGTGGGCGGAAATCAAAATGCGCTCGATCTGTACTGGGATATTAATAACCGTAAAAAAGGTCTGGGTAACAAGTTTGTAGGGTTTGTGGATACCAATGGTGGCAGCGACGGACTGATGGCGGAGCACCTCCCTCCGCTCGGTAACCTGGATGAACTGGAAAAGATCGTTCGGCAACACGACATCGAAGAGGTGATCATTGCTATTGAAACGTCCGAACACAACCGGCTGCGCGGAATCCTCAACGTGCTGTTTGATTTCGGCGACCAGGTACTGGTAAAGATCATCCCGGATATGTACGATATCCTGCTGGGAACGGTCAAAATGAACCATGTGTACGGTGCCGTTCTCATCGAAATCCGGCAGGAACTTATGCCTAAATGGCAGCGTATCATCAAACGTTTTCTGGATGTGACGGTCAGTATACTTGCCCTGATCATTTTATCGCCGTTGTTGCTGTACACGATACTGCGGGTACGACTGTCTTCGCAGGGGCCGATCTTTTTCGAGCAGGAGCGCATCGGGCTCAACAGCAAGCCTTTCAGAATCATCAAGTTCCGATCGATGTTCGTCGATGCGGAAAAAATGGGCCCTCAACTCTCTACCGACAACGACCCGCGTTGCACACCCTGGGGCGCCATCATGCGGAAATACCGGCTGGACGAAATACCCAATTTCTGGAACGTACTGCGCGGCGACATGTCGCTGGTAGGCCCGCGGCCGGAACGCAAGTTTTTTATCGACCAGATCATCGAACAAAATCCGCATTACAAACACCTGTTAAAAGTACGGCCCGGCATTACCTCCTGGGGGCAGGTGAAATACGGCTACGCATCCAATGTTCCTCAAATGCTTCAACGCCTGCGTTTCGACCTGCTGTACATTGAAAATATGACTTTGGCGCTCGATTTCAAGATCATGTTTTATACGGTGCTGGTGCTGCTACAGGGGAGGGGGAAATGATAAAGGGAGGAGTTGAGAGGTTGAGGAGTTGAGTTGGCATCAGTTCTAAATCAATATTCACTCTCGCATTCTCAACCTCTCAACCACTCAACTCCTCAAAAAAACATCAAATGCCGAAACGCTACCTGATCATAACCTGTATTCTAGTCTACACTGTAACCGCCTGGTTCAGTGAGGGTTATCATCATCCGGACGAGCATTTTCAGGTAATCGAACTGGCCAATTACAAACTGGGACGCAGCCCTGCAGCCGATCTGCCCTGGGAATTTGAAGCCCGGATCAGGCCCGGATTACAGCCGGCGCTCACGTATGCGATCATTCGTGCGGCCGAGTTTGCAGGCATTCAAAATCCATTTATTCAGGCTTTTTTGATGCGGCTGTTCAGTGGCTGGCTTTGTCTATGGCTGTATTTCAAATGGGCAAAACGGCTGGATGAAAGCGAACCGAAAGCAGGTAATTACCTGCGCTGGGCGGTGCTGTTGTTGTGGTTTATGCCATATCTGTCGGTACGGTTTTCGTCTGAAAATATGGCAGGCCTGTCTTTCGCAGCGGGCGCCTTATTCCTGCTGGAAGGGCTGGAGAAGCGACCCGCGCGCTTGCTTTGGGCCGGATTCCTGTTGGGGCTTTCCTTCTTTTTCCGGTATCAGATGGGGTTTGCACTGCTGGGTACGGCGGCCTGGCTGATCTGGCATTTGTACAGGTCGGGTAAATTGATCCAATCCCTCGGGTTGCCATTTGCCGGTTTTGCCGTTGCCTGCGTGCTGGGCTTCGGCTCCGACATCTGGCTGTATGGAGAAAATACGTTCGCGCCGTATAACTATTTCATTTCCAATATAGTAGACGATAAAGCAGCCTACTGGGGCACGTCTCCATGGTGGTATTACCTGAGCCAAACGGTACAAACCGCAGTTCCACCCATCAGTATTTTGATCCTGCTTTTTCTGGGACTCGGCGCCTGGAAACAACGCACACATGTACTGGTATGGAGTCTGTTGCCGTTCCTGCTGGCGCATTTCGCAGTAGGGCACAAGGAAATGCGGTTCATGTACCCGATGCTGCTACCGGTCTTGTTGTTATCGGTCTGGGGATGGCTCGAAATGGAGCGGTTACTGAGCGGTCGACCTGTAGCGCAACGCTGGAGCCGGCGGTTTTTCATATTCGCCCTGGTCATTAATTGCCTCTTACTGCCCGTACGTTCCCTGCTGGCGGCGCAGGAATCGGTGGCGTGTTTCCGGTTTTTGTACAACTATGCATTGGAAGAACCGGTACTCGTGTATTCCCACAAAAAACTGCTGTATGAAGCCGTCGGCCTCAACATGAATTTTTACCGCTCGCCGACGATTCAAAACCGGATGTACGTGGATATCAAGGCAAAAAAAATTCCGGAAGGCGCATTGATCCTCTCGCAAGACCTGCAACTGAAAAATCCGCCGGCCGATGCCGTTACCGAACGCATGTACGCCTACTTTCCCGACTGGATTTTAAATGTAAATCTGAACGACTGGCAAAGCCGTACCCGTATGTGGAGCCTGTATGTAGTGCGAAGTCTTCAGTACGAAGTGCGAAGTCCAAAGCCACCCGAGTAGCTTGGGACTTCGCACTTCGTACTTAAGACTTCGGACTTACAAGGACTTCGCACTGTCGACTTCGCACTTCGTACTATGTTGTCGTCTTAGACGACAACATTTATCATCCTGCCCGGCACGAATACCACCTTTTTCGCAGGTTTGCCTTCCATCCATTTCTGCACCTGTTCGAGTTGCAGGGCGGCGGCTTCCGCGTCGGCGGCTTTGATGTCCGTAGGCAGTTCGATGGTGGCGCGCAGTTTTCCGTTGATCTGTATCGGGAACACGTAGGTGTCCGATTTCAGGTGCTCTTCATCAAAAGCAGGCCAGGCGGCATTACAAACCGTCGTTGAATGACCCAACAGGTGCCAGAGTTCTTCCGCCACGTGCGGCCCGAACGGCGTGAGCATGATGACCAGCGGCTCCAGTACGGCGCGTTTGGCGCTGTTGAGTCGGCGCAAGTCGTTGGTCGCGATCATGAAATGGCTCACGCAGGTATTCATGCTGATGCGCTCGATATCGTCGGTCACCTTCTTGATGCAGGTGTGCAGAATCTTCAGTTCATCCTTGTCTGGTACTTCGTCGCTCACCGTAAACTGGCCGGCAGCGTTGAAGAAAAGTCCCCAGAACTTGCGCAAAAACGCGCTTACCCCGCTGATTCCCTGCGTATTCCAGGGTTTGGCGTCGGTAATAGGGCCCAGGAACATCTCGAACATCCGGAAGCAGTCGGCTCCGTATTCCTGCACCATGTCGTCGGGATTAACAACATTGTACTTGGATTTGGACATTTTTTCGACTTCCCACGAACAGAGGTACTGGCCGGCAGCGTCGAGTTTGAAATTGGATTTTTCGAATTGAGGCGCCTTTTTGGCTTTGTCCAGTTGCAGCACCTCATCTACCACGATGTTCACATCCACGTGCAGTTTCGTGAATGAATCCGGGTGGTATTTATGCAACAGGTTTTGTGAAACGTACAGTTGCTCGCAAACGGGTTCTTCCGTCGGCAAAATATAGTCCTCTGCGCTCGCCAGAGCCTGCCGGATTTTTTCTGCAATGGCTTCCGGTTCGTTGATGTGGTCGATGAGTTCCTCCGTGTACAAAACCAGCAGGCGTTTTCCGTCGCCTTGCGCGGTGCGGTAAACGCGTTCGATCTTTTCGGACTGCTTGCGGGAAGTCACTTCGATAACGAGGTTGCTGGTGGAAAAAGCAAAATCGTACTGGTGTTCTTCTTCAAAATCCGCTTTAACGATGGCCATCGGGCCGAGTTCCGAAAAATACGGATTCAGCACCTTGAGTACCAGGTATTCTTCAAAGAAGCGCTCCTTGGCCCGGAAAACGAAATTCGAGCGCCCCTGGATCATGCCCTGATTCACCAGTCGTTTCGCAAACTCGCGGTGCGGTACCAGGTTCAGATCGAACAGGAAATGGTTCCAGAAACGGCTGTACAGCAGGTGTCCTACGGCATGTTCCGAGCCGCCGAGGTAAAAATCCACCTGTTGCCAGTAGTCGGAAGCCTCTTTGGAGCAGAATTCCCGGTCATTGTGCGGGTCCATGTAGCGGTAAAAATACCAGGACGAGCCGGCCCAGCCGGGCATAGTCGACAGTTCGTATTCGTAGCCTTTGTAATTCCAGCCTTCCGCGCGGCCAAGCGGCGGTTCGCCGGTTTCGGTGGGCAGGTATTTGTCTACCGCCGGCAATACCAGCGGAAGTTCTTTTTCGTCGATCAGGTAGGGCACGCCGTCTTTCCAGTAGGCGGGCACGGGTTCGCCCCAGTAGCGCTGGCGGCTGAAAACGGCATTGCGCAGTTTGTACTGCGTTTTGCCTTTACCCAGGCCGCGTGCTTCCAGCCACTGTATCAGCACCGGCGTTGCCTCGGCGTACGTCATGCCGTTGATAATGCCCGAGTTGATGTAACGGCCTTCCTTGGTGGGGTCGGCAGCGGTTTCGATGTCTTTCTGGCCGTCCAGAATCGGCACGATGGGCAGGTTGAAATGGGTGGCGAAATTCCAGTCGCGCTGGTCGCCGGAAGGTACGCCCATCACTGCGCCGGTACCGTATCCGGCCAGCACGTAGTCGGCGATCCAGATCGGCACACGTTCGTTGTTGAACGGATTGATGGCATAAGCGCCGGTAAAAGCGCCGGTTACCTTTTTGGTTTCCGACATACGATCCACCTCCGAACGGGCGGCTGCCCATTTGGTATAGGACTCAATATCAGTCCGTTGCGTATCTTTTGTGATGACGGGAACGAGTTCGTGTTCAGGCGCCAGCACCATAAACGTCACACCGTAAATCGTATCCACGCGGGTGGTGAACACCTCGATTTGTGTGCCTGCGTGCTCTTCCAGTTCGAAACGCACGGAAGCGCCGACCGAGCGGCCGATCCAGTTGCGTTGTTGTTCCTTGATGGAATCCGACCATTCGATGTGATCCAGCCCTTCGAGCAGGCGGTCTGCATACGCCGTGATACGCATGTTCCACTGGTTCATCAGTTTGCGCTCTACCGGGTGGCCGCCACGTTCCGAAACGCCGTCTTTTACCTCGTCATTCGACAAAACGGAACCCAGCGCTGGGCACCAGTTCACATATGCTTCGCCGGGGTAGGTGAGCCGGTATTTCAACAAGATCAGTTGCCGGGAGCGTTCCTCCAGCGCATTCCACTCCGTTGCGCTGAAAACCGGCGTGTCTTCATCGCTTACGGCCCGAACGCCCGAATTTCCATTTCTGGAAAATATTTCAGATAAATGGCTGACAGGCAGCGCTTTACCCGCATCCAGGTCGTAATAATGGTTGAACAACTGCATAAAAATCCACTGCGTCCACTTGTAATAAGCGGGGTCGCTGGTCCGCACCTCCCGGCTCCAGTCGAAAGAAAACCCAATATTGTCCAACTGCTCCCGGTACCGTGCAATATTTTGTTCGGTAGCGACCTCCGGGTGAATGCCCGTTTGAATGGCGTACTGCTCTGCGGGCAACCCGAAAGAGTCGTAACCCATCGGGTGCAGCACATTAAATCCACGAAGTCTCTTATAACGTGCGAGGATATCCGTAACGATGTAGCCCAACGGGTGGCCGACATGAAGCCCGGCGCCGGAAGGGTAGGGGAACATGTCGAGGATATAGTATTTGGGCTTACTTGGTTGATTGTCAACTTTGTACGTCTGGTTCTCTTTCCACCAGTTTCGCCATTTAGGCTCGATGTCGCTTGGACGATACTCCATTCTGAAAGGTTGGTCGGTGATAATTCGTGGTTTGTATCGGAAGGGAAACCGGCATTGCTGCCGCTTTGGTTCCCTGTCTGATTATACCATGCTTTGTTTTGCGGAGCTGCGAAATTAGGGGTTTTAAAGGAATTTTATTTTTTTGGCTGTCGTAATGTGTGAAAAGTTGGTATTCTGTTTTTGGTCTGTGCGTTTTAGACGTTGGTTGAGTTATTTTTGCCAGGCTCCGAAAGCGAATTTTGCTGTCAAGGTGGCGTAATTTTGCTTTTAAGAAGAATCCGGGAAGTGGCAGTTTGCAGTCATCCGATGAATCGAAGTCATCAGATGACTGCAAACTGCCACTTCCCGGATTCTTCTTAAAAATAAAAAAATATCCTATCCCTGTCCACCTTCGAAAAAACCACACACCCAACCCCAAACACCACTTATGTTTACCTCTATAAACTAAACAGTTATGCCAGCTACTCCTCTACCGGAAATTTCCGAATACCGGCTTACCCAATACTCCCACGGCGCCGGCTGCGGTTGTAAAATAGCGCCCAAAGTGCTCGACAGTATCCTGAAAACCGGCATTTTCAAGCCCGACTATCCAAATCTGCTGGTCGGCAATGAAGAACGCGACGACGCTGCGGTGTTCGACCTGGGCGACGGCACAGCACTCATCAGCACCACCGATTTTTTTATGCCCATCGTAGACGACCCGGAAGATTTCGGACGCATCGCTTCCGTCAATGCCATCAGCGACGTGTACGCCATGGGTGGAACTCCTTTACTGGCCATCGCAATTCTGGGCTGGCCGATCAATACGTTACCGCCGGAAGTCGCCAATATGGTCATCGAAGGAAGCCGGAAAGCCTGTGCGGAAGCGGGTATTCCGCTGGCCGGCGGACACAGTATCGATAGTCCGGAGCCGATTTTCGGACTGGCAGTGAGTGGCCGTGTTTCCATCGCTCACCTGAAAAAGAACGGCGGCGCTACCCCGGGAGCACAACTGTTTCTGACCAAGCCCATCGGTGTAGGTATCCTGACAACCGCCCAGAAAAAAGGCTTGCTGAAGCCGGAACATGCGCGTATCGCTCCCGACAGCATGAAACAACTCAATAAAGTCGGCGCCCGTTTCGGCGCTTTGCCATACGTGCAGGCCATGACTGATGTGACGGGTTTCGGATTGCTGGGCCACCTGTCGGAAATGTGCGAAGCGAGTCATACGAGCGCAATCCTGCATTTTGAAAAAATTCCTACCATCGACCGGTCTATTCTGGACTTTTATCTGGACAACAAATGTGTTCCCGGCGGCACCTTGCGCAACTGGGACAGTTACGGGCATAAAATTGCCGGTATTGACGACTACAAACGCAATATATTGGCAGACCCGCAAACCAGCGGCGGCCTTTTAGTGGCAATACAAGCCGGCTATGAGGCTGATTTTCAGGCCATTGCACAAGAAGAAGGATTCGATCTACAATCTTTTGGATTTATGATCGAACAGCAGGAAGTAGCCATCACAGTAGTTTAAAGTGGGTGTTTGGTGTGTAGTGTTTGGTGTTTGGGGCGCATTGCTCAATTCACTCATAATACGAATAAAAACTAAAGCCAAACGCCACCCGCCCCTAAACACAAAACACCACACACCAAACACCATGATACAATACGCGTTGCGCCGCCTGGCTTACGGATTACTGGTAATGGTGCTGGTCATTTGTACCGTTACCAGCATCATTTACCTGACGCCCGTCGACCCGGCCCAACTCACGTTCGGGCAGCGCAGCGATGTATCCACCGTAAAAGCCAAAACCGCAGAACTGGGGCTGGACCAACCGCTGTACAGACAGTTGCTGGCTTACCTGGCCGATATTTCGCCCGTTTCCATATTGAAGCAAACGCCTGAAAACCAGCGGAAATACCATTTTTACCCGCTTTTTCCAATCGGCGAAACCGGGGCGCTGGTGCTCAAGGCGCCCTATCTGCGGGAGTCGTACCAGTCCGGCAGGCCCGTTTCCGAAATTCTGGCAGAAGCCATCCCCAATACGGCCCTGCTGGCAGGCATCGCGATGCTGCTGGCCACCCTGCTGGGCATTCTGTTCGGGGTGCTGGCTGCCTTGCGCCCGCATACCGTAGGCGACCATTTGATTTCCGTATTTTCCGTTTTCGGGTATTCACTGCCTTCCTACGTAGCCGCCATGCTGCTGGCCCTGGTGTTCGGGTTCTGGCTGGGTGACCGCACCGGACTGGAAGTGCAGGGGAGTCTGTATGTGCTGGACGATTTCGGCGACTGGGAATTCCGCTGGAGAAACCTCGTTTTGCCGGCGATTGCGCTCGGTATGCGCCCGGTTGCGCTCATCACCCAGTTGACGCGCAGCGCCATGCTGGATGTGTTGTCGCAGGATTTTGTGCGCACGGCTGCAGCCAAAGGCCTGCCGGCGCGACGCATCGTGGTCGGTCACGCTTTGCGCAACGCACTGAATCCCATCGTTTCGGCTGTTTCGGGTTGGTTTGCAGCGCTGCTGACCGGCGCTTTTTTTGTAGAAAATGTATTCAATTTTAAAGGATTGGGCAGTGCCACGATTACCGCACTTCTAAATTTCGATATTCCGGTAGTACTGGGCTGCGTATTGTTCACAGTCTCGATTTTTGTAGTAGTTAATATTATTTCCGATCTATTATACGGTTTGTTAGACCCGAGGGTCACATTGTAAAAAAATATAATGGCATGGATTTTTTATATATAGAGGTATAAGCACGTCTTACCCATTTCAGAGACCTCTATCCATAGCCTGAAATACGGCGGGTCGCTTGCTCCCGTATGTACTTACCTATTCTTCAACAAAACAATCTGAAGTTTTCAAATGAAGGCCATTGAAAATTATGCCTTTCCCAAAACGCCCAGTGGAATTTCCGGGCTGGATGAAATCACCGAGGGTGGTTTCCCCGCAGGTCGCCCGGTCCTGATTTGCGGCAGCGCAGGCTGTGGAAAAACCTTGTTTGCCATTCAGTTTCTGGTGAATGGTATTCTGGATTACAATGAACCCGGCGTATTCATGAGTTTCGAAGAATCTACCAAAGATCTGTCGCAAAATGTGATGTCGCTTGGTTTCGATCTGGAAAAACTGAAAGCAGAAAACAAACTGCGCGTCGATCACGTACATATAGAACGGTCGGAAATAGAAGAAACCGGGGAGTACGATCTGGAAGCCATTTTTATCCGCCTGAATTATGCCATCGAATCCGTCGGCGCCAAACGTGTGGTCATCGACACAATCGAATCCTTGTTTTCCGGAATGAAGAACCTGGCATTGCTGAGATCTGAAATACGGCGGCTTTTTCACTGGCTGAAAGAAAAAGGTGTAACGGCGATCATTACCGGCGAGCGGGGCGATAATTTTCTTACCCGCCAGGGCCTCGAGGAATATGTGTCCGATTGTGTTATTTTACTCGATTTCCGTGTGATAGAACAGATTGCTACCCGTCGGCTTCGGATCATCAAATACCGCGGTTCCATGCACGGAACCAACGAATATCCGTTCCTGATCGACGAGCACGGCATTTCAGTTATTCCCGTTACTTCCCTGAAACTCGATTACAAATCATCCAACGACGTGGTATCTACAGGCCTGCCTGCGCTGGATAAAATGTTTACGGGCGGAGGTGTTTTCAGGGGTAGCAGCACGCTGATAACGGGCACAGCCGGCACTGCCAAAACCATCCTGGCATCCTATTTTGCCGTAAGCGGATGCAAGCGCAACGAACCGGTGGTTTATTTTTCTTTTGAGGAATCCCCCGACCAGCTGGTGCGAAATATGGCTACGATCGAACTTGATTTCGCTTCATATATTCAATCCAACCATCTGCATTTGCATGCTTCGCGCCCATCCTTGCAGGGCCTTGAAATGCATTTGCTTACCCTGCAAAAAATGCTCGGCGAGCATAAACCCAAAACGGTAATCATCGATCCCATCAGCAGCCTGATCACCATCGGTTCAGGCAGTGAAGTACGCGCTATGCTGATTCGATTGATGGACGTGATGAAGACGCGGCAGATAAATTCCATTTTCACCTCGCTGATACACCGGTTTGACAATGAATTCAGTGACGCTATTTCGGAATCCGTTTCTTCTCTGGCCGATACCTGGATCAATCTCCGAAATGAAGACAACAATGGAGCACGGGTCCGGAGCCTGTTAATTGTAAAATCACGCGGTATGGGACATACGAACGAGCAGCATGAATTTATCATTACCAATAAAGGAATTGAATTCCAAAATGCTTAGTACATATATGATGACGAAAGAACAAAGGTGGGAACTTCGACTGTATATCGCAGGACAAACCCCGAAGTCGATCCTCGCTCTAAAAAACATTACCAAATACTGCCAGGAACATTTAGCAGGTAAATATTCCATTGAAATTGTAGACCTGCTCGAAAATCCGCAACTGGCAGAAGGAGATCAG
>JAKQJD010000327.1 GCA_029561355.1 Bacteroidota bacterium
CTACAATTATGCGGCTGTTTTTTTGCGCACCTTGGGCGTGCCGTTTTGAGCGGCTTTGGGCCTCACATCCAGGCCGATAGCAAGTGCCAACACGTCTTCCATGCGGTCGACGTATTCGAAAGTGAGGCCTTTGATAAACTCTGGCTCGATTTCTTCCACGTGCTTACGGTTTTCGCGGCAAAGAATAACTTCCTTAATGCCGGCCCGGCGGGCGGCGAGGATTTTTTCCTTGATACCACCTACAGGCAAAACCTTGCCGCGCAGGGTAATTTCTCCGGTCATCGCCAGGAACGGTTTCAGCGAACGGCCGGTGAAAGCCGAAGTGAGCGCCGACAACATGGTGATACCTGCCGATGGGCCGTCTTTCGGAATAGCGCCTTCGGGAATATGCACGTGAATGTCATTTTTCTCGAACATTTCCGGTTCGATGCCCAGGTGTTCGGCATGCGCTTTCAGGTAACTGAGCGCCGTGCTGGCACTTTCCTTCATCACTTCGCCGAGGTTGCCGGTGAGTTGCAGACGGCCGTTGCCTTTATTGAGGCTCACCTCGATAAAGAGAATTTCGCCGCCGATGGAGGTCCAGGCAAGGCCGATGGCCACACCGGGTGGCTGCACTTCCTGGTAAACTTCAGCGTCGTATTTGGTAGGACCGAGAATACCGTGCAGGTGTTCGGGGCGGATAAGAGGTTCATAATGTTCCTCCATGGCGACCCGTTTGGCAACATAGCGCATCACGGAACCGATTTCCCGGGCCAGGTTGCGCACGCCGCTCTCGCCGGTGTAATCGCGGATGATGCGTACCAGGGCTTTGTCGCTGATCTTGATCTGGCCCGTTTTGATACCATGTTCCTTGCGTTGTTCGGGCACGAGGTGGCGTTTGGCGATTTCCACTTTTTCTTCCAGCGAATAACCGGAAATTTCGATGATCTCCATGCGGTCCAGCAGCGCCGGCTGAATGGTGGACAGCGAGTTAGCGGTAGCGATGAACAACACCTTCGAAAGGTCGTATTCCAGTTCGAGGTAGTTGTCGTGGAACGTCGTATTTTGTTCAGGGTCAAGTACTTCCAGCAATGCGGATGATGGATCGCCCCGGAAATCCTTGCCTACTTTATCGATCTCGTCGAGAATAAATACCGGATTACCGGATTTACCTTTTTTGAGCGACTGAATAATACGCCCCGGCATAGCGCCGATGTAGGTTTTGCGGTGGCCGCGGATTTCCGCTTCGTCGTGCAGGCCCCCGAGGCTCATGCGAATGTATTTCCGCTTGAGGGCTTTTGCGATACTGGCGCCGAGGGAAGTTTTACCCACACCGGGAGGGCCGGTAAGGCACAGGATCGGCGCTTTCATATCGCCTTTCAGTTTCAAAACGGCCAGATGCTCCAGAATCCTTTCTTTCACTTTGCTCAGGCCGTAATGGTCGCGGTCGAGCACATCTTTTACTTTGCGGAGATCGAAATTGTCCTTGGTAAATTCTTCCCAGGGCAAATCGAGCAGCGTTTCGAGGTAATTCAGGCCGATGGCGTATTCGGCTACCTGCGGATTGACGCGGCGGAGTTTGTTGAGTTCGCGGTCAAACGTTTCGCGAACGTTTTTCGGCCATTTCTTTTTGGAAGCCTTGCGCAGCAGGTCGTTGATTTCCTCTTCCTGCGGGTTCTGGCCCAGTTCTTCCTGAATGGTTTTGAGTTGCTGGTTCAGGAAATAATCGCGTTGCTGCTTTTCGATGTCGGTGCGGACTTTCGACTCGATCTGGTCTTTCAGTTCGAGCAGTTGCAGTTCACCGTCCATGTGCAGGAGAATAGCGCTGGCTTTTTCACGCAGATTACTGATTTCCAGAAGATCCTGTTTCTCGTGGATCTTGATACCGAGATTGGAAGCGATGAAATTGAGCAGGAAGTTGTCGTTGTTGATGTTTTTGAGCATCACGACTGCTTCCGATGGAATTTGCGGCGACAGTTCAATGATGTGCTTCGCAGCATCGCGCACGCTGCTGAGCAGCGCTTTGAATTCCAGTTTGTTTTTGGGTTGTTCGTATTCGAGTGTCGTGATCTGCCCAAGCATGTGCGGGTCGTCGCTGATCATGGCATCGAGCCGGAAACGCTTGCGGCCCTGTAAAATGGCGGTGGTAGAGCCGTCAGGCATTTTCAGTAATTTCAAAATGCGCGCAACGGTACCTACCCGGTAAAGGTCCTGATCGGAAGGACTTTCGATTTTTACATCTTTCTGTGAAAGTACGCCGATGTAGCGGTTGTCCTCGTAGGCTTTTTGTACGGCCCGTATACTTTTATCACGACCAACTGTAATGGGAGTAACAATGCCCGGGAACAGTACTGTATTTTTTAACGGTAGTATTGGAATCACGTCCGGAAACACCTCTCCCTGCCGCGCTTCTTCCTCTTCTTCCAGGGAAAAAAGCGGAACGAAGTCGGGTTCGTCATCTGACTGTTGCGACATCAACCAATTTTCAAACATGCTCATATTAAC
>JAKQJD010000347.1 GCA_029561355.1 Bacteroidota bacterium
TCAATGCCGATAATTGCCCCGCGTTTCAGAATTTCGGGTCTGAAATGAATCGTTGCACTGTGAAAAATAGCCTTTTATGAATTCCAAATCTCTTGTATTCATTCTTTTTGCAGTCTGGAGTGCAATCTGCTGGCGTTGGTATACCTGCACCATCAAGGGCGTGTGTGGCGAAACGGCCGCAGCAATGGTGCAAAACGGGCAGGGTAGCGGCATAGAGCCTGTGGAAAGCGACACGGTCACTACCGATCTCACGGTGTCGGAAGTGACGCCGTCAACACCGTCCGGCGCTACTAAATCCGCTCAAAGACCTGCCACCCGTCCGCCCGTCACGGAATCCAGAATGAACGAAGTACAGATGGAAGAGGTGGAAGACCGAATGGTGATACATTTTCCGTATAATTCTATCCGGAAGGAAGACGATGCTGCCATAGACGATTACCTCAACCGCCTGGCGAGCGAACTAAACAGTTCCGGCGGCAATGTTACTATTTCAGGGCACACCGATTTCGTAGGCGAATCAAAGGATAACGTCCGGTTCGGGCTATTGCGGGCCAATAGCATCCGCAATATTCTGATCAAAAAAGGGGTAGCGGCCAAACAGATCAAAACCAGATCCTACGGCGAATCCAAGGCCATCGCCACCAACGACACTCCCTGGGGCCGTTATCGGAACCGCCGCGTTGAAATTCGCATAAACAAGTGATAATCATCTAAATAACCCACCTTATCATGTTTGAACAAGACATTCGTTTAAGTCCCGGCACCGGCACCTATACGCAGCACACCCTGGAAATATTTATCATGCTGTTCGTCGCATTCCTGCTGGGAATATGGCTGGGCTGGATATTGTGGAACCGCTACAAGCAGGAAGCCGAAAAACTCCGCCTCGACAACCAGAGCCTGAAAATTACTTCCGAAACGCTTACGACCGAACTGACGACTCTGCGGGCAAAACACAGCGCACTCGAAACGGACAACAGCAATTTATCCGCTCAGATCGTCAGCCTGAACCGCAATAACAGCAACCTGCGCGAACGTGTCACGCAGTTGGAAGCCGACATGGAAGAAACGGAATCGCGCAACCGGCAGGTGGAAACCGAACTGGGACTTTCCTACGATCCTGATACAATTGTGGCCGACGACGTGCCGCTCGAAGTGGTGGCGCAAGACGCTCCGGACACGCCCGATACTCCTGTCGAACCCGATGTGGTGGCGCCTGTCGTAGCAACCGTTCCTCCCGACAACAATGTTTCCGTTGTTATTTCGGAAGGTTCTACTCCTTTGGCGGAGATTATTGTCAAAAATACCAGTTCGAATGGCGAAATGGAAAGCGAGGAAAAGCCGCATGTACACGCAGAAGTAAAGGTCAGTACACCTGTGGAAACACTGAACACACCTTTTGCAGCCGCGATCGTGCCAACTTCCGAACCGGAAAATATCGGTATGGCTGCTGCTTCCCATCTTCAGGACGACCTGACGGTGGTGGAAGGTATCGGCCCGAAAATTCAAATGCTGCTCAATCAATATGGCGTTCATACCTACCGCCAACTGGCCGACACGCCCGTAGAACGCCTGCGCGAAATCCTGACCAATGCCGGCCCGCAACTGGCTATGCACGATCCCGGAACCTGGCCTTCGCAGGCTAATCTGGCCGCCAATGATCAGTGGGATTCGCTCAAATCAATTCAGGGCTTTTTGAAAGGCGGAAAGAAACCCACCTAGAAGAAGTGCGAAGTCTTCAGTGCGAAGTGCGAAGTCGGTGGCCAC
>JAKQJD010000392.1 GCA_029561355.1 Bacteroidota bacterium
GGACTAGCAGTATGAAAAAATACTGCAAACCTGTCTACATTTGCACATCACCAACGAAAACTTTATGCCAGCCGAACTGCCATATACGTTTGCTTTTCTTGAAACGGCAACCGAAACACTACGCGCTATTGCACATCCGCATCGACTGTTGATCGTAGAAATGCTTTATCAAAGTAAAACGCTCAACGTCACGGAAATATATGAACGACTGGGTATAGAGCAGGCCGTTGCCAGCCACCACCTCCGGATTCTGAAAGACAGGGGAGTAGTGGCCGTAAAAAGAGACGGGAAAAACAGCAACTATGCACTGACCAACGATTCGTATTTTCAGATACTGGAAGTATTGCACCGCGTTATTTGAACCGTTTCAGGTAATAGTTTTGCACTCAACCTGAATTCTGGTATTTAAATTTGTCTGTTTTGGGGTTAAAATCTGCTTGTCAGGTTTTAACCCCATTGCTTTTTAATGGCCTTTTTTCGCCAAATGAAATTCTAAAAATGAATATCGTTCGGATATTTTTCAAAATATAATTGAAAAAGTCTACGCAAAGGGCGGCGGGAGAAATTTTATTTCAATTTCCGGAAAAAAATATTCCCGGAATATAAACTACATATATAGATGTGTATATACATTTGTTTGTCGTTAAAATCTCCGAATAAAAAACCACACCTTTGTTCACAAACAAAATTAAACGTCTGCCAACTTTTATGAGCAACACCTCTACCTCTTTGAGCACTGCCGTTCCTCAGGAAGATCCCACTACGCAAGGCTTGATGAAAGTCATCCTTGCCTCCTCTGTGGGTACCCTGATCGAATGGTATGATTTTTACATCTACGGCGCTATGGCAACGACCATCGCCAAACAGTTCTTTCCCCAGGACAATCCTACGGCAGCATTCCTGGCAGCGCTGGCAACCTTTGCCGCAGGTTTTGTGGTTCGCCCGTTTGGCGCCCTCGTTTTCGGTCGTATCGGCGACCTGATCGGTCGTAAATACACCTTTTTGCTCACGCTGTTGCTGATGGGCGGTTCTACGTTTGCCATCGGTTTGATTCCCGGCTATGCACAAATCGGCATGTGGGCACCTTTCCTGATCCTGATGCTGCGCTTTGTACAAGGTCTTGCACTGGGTGGCGAATACGGTGGCGCCGCTACGTACGTAGCCGAACACTCGCCCGCCAAACGCCGAGGATATTTCACAGCCTATATACAGACCACGGCAACGCTCGGTTTCTTCCTTTCCCTGGGTGTGATCCTGACTACCCGCAAAATGCTGGGTGTGGAAGCATTTAATGAATGGGGCTGGCGTATTCCGTTTATCGTGTCCATTTTCCTGATCGCCGTTTCGGTGTATATCCGTCTCAAAATGGCCGAATCGCCCCTGTTTGCAAAAATCAAAAAAGAGGGCAAAATTTCCAGCAACCCGCTGAAAGAGTCGTTCGCACACAAAACCAACCTGAAAATGGTGCTGCTGGCGCTGTTCGCAGCCGTTATGGGTCAGGGTGTGGTGTGGTACACCGGCCAGTTTTATGCGCAAACGTTCATCGAACGCACCCTGTCGGTCGAATTTGAACAAGTGCGATACCTGCTTTGCATCGCAATTCTGGCCGTTACGCCATTTTTCCTTGTATTCGGCGCCTGGTCGGACAAGATCGGCCGGAAAGCCATCATGATGGGTGGCATGTTCCTGGCAATTATTACGTATCGCCCGATTTACAAAGCCATGTACAACCTGGGTGATCCGAAAGCGAAAACGGAAATTGCCGAACGCGGCTCTACCGGAATGTCCATTGCCGTGGCTGCAACAGGCGACTCCACGATCACAACTACAACGGTAAAAGCCTTCACGGACGGCTCGTCGATGAAAACCGTGAAGAAGGAAACGAAACTGGCCGACAAATCGAAACCTGTTCCGAAAGTGGAAACGGTCAAAACGTTCTGGTTGTCTTCCTCCGGTTTCTGGCTCATGACGCTGTTCGTTTTCATTCAGATTCTGTATGTAACCATGGTGTACGGCCCAATTGCGGCCTTCCTGGTGGAGTTGTTCCCGACACGTATTCGTTATACATCCATGTCGCTGCCATACCACATCGGAAACGGTATTTTCGGTGGTCTGACACCGTTCATTGCTACGCGCCTGTTTGACGCCAGCAAAACGACCGATAATCCTACCGGCGACCCATACGTAGGCCTCTGGTATCCGATCGTGATCGCTTCGGTTTGTTTCGTGCTCGGCATGATATTCCTGCCGTCGAAAAATGACGAAAACGTCCTGGATTGAGTTAGTGCGAAGTCGGCAGTGCGAAGTGCGAAGCCGGTAAACAGCCTCAACTTCTCAACCATCTCAACCCCTCAACACCTTCACCATTCAACATCAACAATCATGAATTCTATAAAACGTATTTCCGGCTTCCTGTGGATACTCCTCGGAGTCGGTGTTATCTACCTGATGAGCAAACAGGCCGGGGTAGAAATTGCCGC
>JAKQJD010000398.1 GCA_029561355.1 Bacteroidota bacterium
CATCGAATTCACCGGACAGCACCACCGCGGCATTTCCGATGCGGAAAACCTGGTGAAACTGTTTTTGAAGTATTTGGGGAATTGGAGCATGTGATGGTTTTTGGTGTGTGGTGTTTAGTGTTTGGGGCGCATTGCCCTTGGACTAAATTAGAAATGAAACCAAGGGCAATGCGCCCCAAACACTAAACACCACACACCAAAAACGTATTCACTGGTATCCCAGGATTTTCAGCATCGAATCCGCGTCCTGCTCCTGGAAAATCTGCCAGTCCACAAATTCCCCGTAATAATTCCGGTCGATCAGAATATGCTTGGGGGCGGGGAGGAGACAGTGTTTCAACCCCCCGTAGCCGCTCAGGGCTTCCTGGTAGGCGCCGGTATGAAAGAAACCCATGTACAGCGGTTCATCCTTTTCCATATCGAAAGCGGGCAAATAAACCTGATTGATATGCGCTTCGGAATTGTAATAGTCAGCATTGTCACAACTGATGCCGCCGATATTTACACGCTGGTATTCTTTCGTCCAGTGGTTGATCGGGAGCAGGATAAAACGCTCCTTGATGCCCCAACTGTCGGGCAGGGTATTGATAAGTGAATTGTCGAGCATGTACCATTCTTCGGAGTCGTTCTGCTGTTTTTTGCCGATGACGGAAAAGATGGTGGCGCCGCTTTCACCTACGGTAAATTTGCCGAATTCCGAATAAATGTCGGGTTCAGGCACGCCTTCACTGTCGCAAGCCTCCTTGATCATCCGCACAATTTCGTTGACCATGTACGGGTAATCGTATTCGAAACTGAGCGAGTTTCGGATCGGCATACCGCCGCCGATATTCAGCGCGGTCAGGGTAGGGCAGATCTTGCGCAACTGACAGTAGGTTTTAATGCCTTTTTTCAGTTCGCTCCAGTAGTAAATCGTGTCTTTTATGCCGATATCCACGAAAAAGTGGAGCATTTTCAACTCAAATTTCGGGTTATTGGCCAGTAATTCCTGGTAAAAAGGAATGACTTCGCTCTGGCGGATCCCCAGACGGGAGGTGTAAAATTCAAAATTCGGTTCCTCTTCGGTGGCCATCCGGATGCCGATACCGCACTTGTCGATTTTTACGAGTTCTTCGTATTGACGGAGTTCAGTGGCATTGTCGCATACCGGCACCACGTTGTAAAAACCTTCGTTGATCAGTCCGGCAATTTTTTCAATATACTGCCTCGGTTTGAAGCCGTTGTTGACGATGATGGTGCCTTTGTTGATCTTTCCCTGGTTGTACAGCCTCCATACGAGGTCGATGTCGAACGAAGAAGAGGTTTCCAACTGTGTGCCGTTTTCCAGCACCTCATTCAGAATAAAGGCGAAATGTGAACTTTTGGTACAGTAGCAGTAAACGTACTTGCCGTTGTAATTATACCGCTGTATGGCGTCGCGGAATAATTTGCGGGCCATCTGGATTTTTTCACCGATTTTGGGCAGGTACGTGAGTTTTAACGGCGTACCATATTTCCGGATCAGATCATATACATCGATCTCGTTGAACAGGAGGCGGTTGTCTTTGAGACTGAATCCATCCTGGGGAAAATCGAAAGTCTGCGCTACGAGATCGTAGTAAGTGTTTTTCATTAAAATACTTACAGTTAAGAAGATGTGAGAGAAACTTGGGGCGGGCAAATTTAGAGGGTTTCACGAATTTAGCGGTCTGCCGGTGAAAAATAACCCTCTATTTAACATAATATAAATTATAGAAAAATAATTAAGGATTTTGCAAAGATCAACCCATCTGCCTGCATGATACATTGTTTTACATGCGTGGCGGAATAATTCTCAAAAATATTTCGAAGGAATATGGTGCGCTTCCATAATAAGGTTTAAGCAAATCCGACGTCGCATATGCCGTTCCCGTCACGCCCAGGTTCGTCCAGAAAACCTTGTTTTTCCACAGATAACAACCTGCACCGGCCGTAAATGCACCGATATCATGATTTTTACCCGTATTTTCCCCCAGCCCTAACTCTGCACCGTTCTTTTGCACCCACTCCATTCTGCCAAACAAATTGTATTTTTTTGACTGAAAATCGGCTTCCAGCAATAATGCATTTCCTTTTGAAACGTCGGCATTTTCAGCAGAATGATACCGATTCAAGCCCCATGCCACGGTAGAAGAAAGCACGGATGTTTTATTCAATGAAATATTAAATAAAGCGGAGGCACTCAGGCGTTCTATATCCTCTTCAGGATGCAGCGCTTCCGGACTATTCAACCAACCATATGAAGCCTGTAGTGCGACTGCACGTGTGGGATTCACGGATACTCTTGCGCTGTAAGAATCGAATTTCGGCGTATCAAAATCGTAACGTTTCTCCCCCGGCTCCCGCCCGGTAAATATGGAGGTTTCCAGTTTAACTGTTTTGTACCGGAGCCCCAGTGTGGTAACTCCGAATGTGATATGCGTGGCGTCCTGCCAGTGGTGGCTCAAAGGAGCGGATGGCATACTGAGTGCTGAAGGCCGGTGCATGAAAGCAGGAGGTCCTACGGAAGGTTCTCCGGGCATACCAAAGTAGAGAAATACGTCGGTATGCTTATTGAAAGCCTGCGTGTAACCCACCGACAATTCGCTGAACACGTCATGCGGATGTTGGCGATCTATCAGGGCCTTCCCTTTCCAAGTTTCACCCGTCTGGAAAAGAAGCGGGTACCCCTCCCCTCCTACAGTCAATGCATCAGCAGAAAACATGCCACGCAAAGTCAGTAATCCTTTTTCTCCAACCGGCCGGTTGGCCATCAGCATTACCCAGTTGGGGGCATCAAATGCCTCCCCTCCCCTTTCGCCCGCTTTAAGGCCTGCATTCTGGTCAGAATAGCGCAAAAACAAGCCGTAATGTAACATGTAATGCCATTTTCCGGCATGCCACATGTGCATATACATCGGCGAATTGGCCGGGTGCCAGGAAGTTCCTGATCCATTGACTTGCATCGGCAGATTTCTGGAAAATGCACTTGGCATTTCCATTTGTTCGTGCGTCATAACATGAGACATGACAGTATCGGCAGGCACCTTGTTACCCTGTTGCATGTGATCATGTTGCGCGAACAAAGTGTCGGAAAAAAAGAAATGGAAAATGAGCAGAATGAATGAAAAAAGTCGGCGCATACCACGAAAAGTTTAGTGTATGCTTTCAACATAAAATTCACGTGCCGACGTGGCATGGGGAAATTGCTACCCTACCCTTTCTTGCTAAACCACCCGCGAATACCTGCCACCATTTCATCAAAAGAATCAAATTCTTTTCTGAACGTCAAACCAAATCCGTAGCGTGCACGCCGCTGGCCACCCGTAATGTCAGGTTCGGTTCGCTGGTAGACTTTAAGCCGCCACTGCCGGTTTTGTGTCAACTGGATCTCGACGGTAACGTCTTCGCCAAGGAAACCGTTTTGTACGGCAGCACTGGGCCTGCCCAGGCCAAATTGTGAACCCACCTGTACCGTGACGCGATCATTGGCAAATCCGCTGGTAAGCCGTATTTGCAGTTCACGGCCCGTTATTGGATTGTCGGGCGTATTGGTCAGCGAATTCTGGTATTCGTCGTAGGCAATATTGAAATCTATACTCGATACGGACGTGCCGAACCACTCGGATGCAAGGCCGGTCAGATAATTGGAAAACTGGTTACTCAATACTTGTGTGAGCGTATTGAATGCGGAGGTAACGTAATCCGAACTTTGAATAAAACCGCCGTTCGACGGCAGGAACGACCCTACCACAACAAGCCCGAATACCTGCCTGTTGAGTTCGCTCGGGTCCTGACGAAGCAGGCGTAATTTATTGTCTGTCAGGCTTTTAAGATCATTTGAAATATTCGGAAAGTCGACACTGAAACTGATATTGGGTGTCATCAGGTTACCTTTCAAATGCATGGTAACGACGGTTTTTGTAGGCCGTTTAGCAGCCTTGGCAGCATCGCTGTCGTCGCCTCCTACCAGTTGCAGTTCGTCCCTGATAAGGTTATAAACCGGTGTGTTTTCCTCGTAGGTGGCGTCCAGGCTGATTTGGGCGCCGTATGGATCGCCATACCAACTGATGGTACCTCCTTCCGTTACGGTAAACGGTTTGTTCACCCAGTTGAGCAAGGTAAACATGTATTCGCCACGACGAATGGCGTAATTTCCGTACATTTTAAACTCGCCTTCCCGGTTGATGGTCAATTTTATATCGCCCACTCCCCTACCCCGAATAATGTCGCCGGCTTGTTCGTCGAAGATCAGTTGCACCTCTGCCGCATCGGTAAGCGAGACGTTCATTTCAAAATTCAGGCCCTTCAACTCCGTAATCGTACTACTTTTTGTGTTGCGAAGCAGGGTATCCCTGGCATTTTTTGTTTTAAATTTAATAAATTTCACCTCCTGCGCATCCGAAACCGAGGTAATGGGCAAATAAAGTCGTGTATCCTTGCCTGCTGTGGCATCAATCAGAATGTTCGTTTTGCTGAACGTGCCTGAAAATTGCGCCTTGAATTTGCCTGCACCCTTACCGTAATAGGTAGCATTATCCTTTGCGGTAGTGTTCAGGATCACGAAATTTTCGCTTTCCGACGACACCTCACAGGTGTCCAGCCGCCATTCTTTGAAGTATTTGTGTGTAAGACCTCCTTTTATGACGGCCATATTCCGCGGCGTGCTGTTGTCCCAAATGGTATCCTTGTCCGCCCATATTTTGGTGCTGGTAAGCAGAATATTCTGGTTGACAATGTTGTATTTCGCTTTCAGGTAATCGAGTTGAAATTGCCCGGTCACAATTTTTGCCTTGCCGCTCATCCCTATTTTGTTGAACGGGCCAAACACTTTTGCATCGACGTTGAACTGGCCATTTGTACCCGAAATGCCGGGAACAAACGTTTCCAGCACTGCCAGCGGGAAATTGCGTGCATTCACCTGGGCTGCAAATTCGCCGGGATGAATGGTCATCTCCGCTTCTTCCACCAATTCCGGGCTGCCCTTCGGAGGAATCCAGGCGCCCGCTACGCGCAATTGCCGGTCGTCGTAATTCAGGAAAGCCTTGTACCAGAGCGGCGCGGAAAGATGCGCCATTTCGAAGTTTCCCGTCACGTCGCCGTAAGGCACGTTATTGATAAAAACCGTGTCGGTAGTAAGGTACGTATTGATTCCCCGCATGTTGAATACGTCGCTGATCTTGACGTCGAAGTCATAAATCTTTCCTCTGTAATTGATTTTTTTCGGGTTGACAAACCGGTTGAGAAAATTGAGGTCGAAGTTGGTCAGCGACAGCGATAGTCCCTTCCCGAGGTTGAAACTATCAAGCAAAATGCGCTGGTCGCCGTTGAACAACTCAAAATCCTTGGTTACCAGGTAGTTTTTGGCAAACCGGATGTAGTTTTCCTCATTCATTGCCCAGTTGTCGTTGAAGAGGGCAATTTCAGAAGCATTGAATTTGATCTGCCACAGGCTGTCGACCGTGGAAAGCACGCCGTCGAAATTGACGCCTTTTACAATGCGATTGGTATCGCGGGCGGTCAACTTGAAATGCAACTCGTTACTGGTTAAAAATCCATCCAGTAATATGGGTGGTAAAATGGTTTTGGATACCACGGAATTGGGAATGGACAAATGCAGCATGGCATCCTCCCCCGCGCCTTCCCAGAGCAATTCCGTGCCGCTCAGTGCAAATCCGTTGTACCGCAGATACGGCGCCGAAATCCGCAGGGAAGAAGTGCCCTGCCGTGCGTTGACGGCTCCGTTGATGGAGATATTGCGCAGTGTATCGAGATCCGACGAAATCAACTTCGTCAGTCCCCGCGTATTGCGGATATTCAGGTGCAGGGAATAATTATCCGTCAGTTGTGCCGAGTCTGCTGCCGGCAAATTCAGGCGGGCGGCAAATTCCGGATGGTAGCGGCTGAATATCTGCGCCAGGTTCCTGAAAACAGTCTGAAAATCAAATGTGCCTTCCAGCAGTCCTTCTCCAACGTCGGAATTAAGCGACATGTACCGGGTTCCATCAGGGCGGAAATAGGATTCGAATTGCAGTGAATCGATGTAGTGCGTGAACTGCTTATCCTGTATGATCTGAAAATTGCGCAAGATGGCCGTACCCGTTATATCCTGCCAGTTTCTGGCATTGATCTGTATACGGTCCACTTTTCCGGAAATGACCCAGTCTTTATCCGTCAGGTTCAACGCGGCCATATCGAGCCGGCGAATGTCGGTCACAAATGAAAACTGGGGAATAGTGTCCTTGAGGTTTAATGTGCCATCGAAAGTGAAATCGATGTTCGGGTCTTTTACGCCGAGTTTGCCATCGAATATGAGCTCTCGAAAGGTGCCGTTCATCACCACATTCCGGTAACTGTAGCCCCTGTATGAAAAAGAATCGATGGAGCCCTCCAGTTTCGCTTTAATGGTGGGCAAAGTCAGACCGCTGGAGCCATCGGCGATTCGAATATTAAAGGTCGTTCGGCCAAAATCGGAATTATTGGTCCAGGTCGCCAGATCAAAATCCCGCATGTTCAGGTAGCCGGAATAGGTAGCCCGTTCGCGCCCGTTTTTCATGTCGAGGTTCAGGTCGACGTCGCCATTTCCCACGTCGGTGCGTATTTTACCATGCAGGATATGGCTGAACCCGAAGAAAATCTGATAGTCGCCTGAAAAAGCAATATTCCCAAGGGTATAGAAAGCAGCGGGAGGGCTGAAGCCCGGAATAATTTTACCGATGGTGCGCAGGTCGGACTGCAAGCGGTCAAACTGAAATTCGATGATACTTTGGTCTATGTCGCCGGTAAGCCCGTCACCCCGGAAACTGCCTTCCATGTAGGTTTGGCTCCCCAACTGCACCACCAGATCGTCGGCACGGAGTTTTTTCGCCACCTTGCCATAAATACGTCCACTGAACTGGGCTACTTCTTCTTGGTTGGTGCTGAAAAAACGGTTTCGGGCCAGGGGACCACTGAAGGAAATAAGATCGCCCAGTTTAATTTTCGAGCCTTTCGAAAGCCGCAGGTCCAGATCTACACTGCTGTTGAACTTGCGATAGTCTCTGTACGTATCGTAATGCAGCATGATGGTGTCGCCGATCGAACTTCCGGGCGTTTGTATTTTTACATTGTAAAGCGCCGTAAGCGTGTCGGACACCACTACCCTACCCGCTTCTCCATGGGTGATCTCAAAACCGCATTGCTCCTTTGCAGCAAAATGTTTCAGAACGCCTTCGAATACAAGCCTGCTGTCGAATTTGACGTTATCTGCTTGAAAACCAATGTTTTCGACGAAGAGGTGGTTGAAATCCATCACTTCTGCCGCCGTTTGTTTGGATGGAGAAATATGGAACCGGTCCATCTCAAAATGTCCGTCCGTAAGGGAAAACTGGCCGATCAGAAAACGCATGGGATCCGTTGTGTCGACAGTGCCTGAAGGTACGGTTTTGGCAGGGGTATCTTCCGGTCTTAAAGGAAGTGGTTGGGAAGGGTAATCTTCCATATCGAAGAACAACCCTTTCAGGGTAATCGACTGTATATCGATCACCTTTTCTACCATATCCATTTTATTCACCCGGATACTTGCCGTAGGCACGCGGTAATGCATCATTTTCCCTTTTACACGGTCGTCCTGGATAAAATCGACGTCGTCGAGGTAAATGTTTTTAGCCTTTATCTTTACGGAAAACGGTTTGGACGGCCCGTCCGATTTGGGGGTAGCAAAATAGTCCAGCAGAAACTTCAGGTTGGAATCATATTCGCCCGCTCCCCTGCGAATGTTGATACGGGCGTTTTTAAGGCTTATCTCATTGAATTCCAGTCTGTTGGAAAAAACAGAAAATATATTTGGATCCAGCCCTGCGCTCAGGGTGCCTGCGTACAATAAGGTGTCTCCTTTCAAATCTTCCAGGTAAAAACCTTCCAGAACCAGTTTGTCGAAAAATTCGATGTCGATATGCCGTATTTCTACCCTCGTTTTCAGTTCGGTAGCAAGGTATCCGGTCACTTTTCCAATCAGCCAGTTCTGTACTACAGGCATTTGCAGAATAAAGTACAGCAGGATCAGCAAGAGAACCAAGCCGAACACGACATTCTCCAGGCGGCGCCACAGGTTGCGCAGCAGGGCTAGCCCTTTGCCGAGCGGAGTGTCGGCAGGCGAATTATCATGTTTGGGTTGATCCGGCATAAAAAAACGACACGGGTGTTTTCACCGCGCCAAAAATACAGCAAACGTAGAAGTGCAGGGCAAAGGTATGCCCTGCACTTCTTCAAGACAAAAATGTAGCCGCTTGGGATGTCCCCGGACAGGACTTTAAAATAACTTTAATCAGGCGAGCCGGAAACTGGACGCTCCAAGCAGACCTTTATCGCAATAAATGGCTACCACGTAGTTGCCGGATTTGAGCCGTTCATCAAATTTATAGTTGAAAGAAAGGCGCTGGGTGTTTTCAATCACCACGTCTTTCACCTGCTGAGCGGTGATCTCTACCGGTCCGGAGGGCGCATAAACCGTTGATTTTACCGGAACCTGGCAAACGATCGGCGTGCCTTTGTCGTCGGTAATGACGAGGTAGAGTTTTTGTTGTCCCTGGTACACCTGCGGTACATCGGCCAGGTCGAAACTCACAAAAATTTCGCGGGCTCTGCGGGCCTTGGCAGTCAACTTATCGTTGCGGCGTTCAAGTTCTACGCGGAAAGACGTGGCTTTGAAAGCGGCCGACTGCGTTTTGCGGATCTGCTCCTCCAGTTGTTTTGCGAGGTCCTGCACCTGCCCGCTGAGTTCCGTATTGGCGCCCTTGAGTTGTGCATTTTCGCCGGTGAGTCGGGAGTTTTCCTTTTTCAGGTCGTCATTCTCCGTCCGGAGCGCGGAAATGATCGTTTCGTATTCAATTTTTGTTTTCTCCAGGCTTACAATCTGGTCGCGTAGCGACTGTATATCCTTGGCGGAGGTGGCTTTGATCTGGCGGATCTGCGCTTCTTTTTGCGCGATCAGCGCAGCGGTGCTGGTAACACGCCCTTGCAGGTTTTCATTTTCGGTACGCAGGTTCGAATAGTCGGAAGCCAGGCTGTCCAGTTGTGTTTCCAGGGTAACCTTGGTTGTTTCCAGTTGCTGGCGTTCCACCTCTATTTTTTGGTTTTCAATCAGGTAATTTTTGGATTTCTGCCAAAAAAAGAAACCTAATCCGGCAGCGAGCAGCAGCAATACTGTCACCAAAATGCCGTAAATCCGGGTATTCTGATTATCACTCATAGTAGGGTAAGATGTTTGATTTAGATGTTTTCTTCAAAATGCGCCCATAGTTAAGGCTTTCTGCGTTAATAGCATGTAAAAAAATAATGAAGCGGAATTTGACCTGCCGATCAGGGTATACGTGTGCTTTGCCAGTTGACCAGTTGCCAGGTTTTTTTCTTCTTTTTATACACGGCCGTATAAGCAAGATGCACTTCGAACGGAGCGTCTTTCAGGAGCCCCTGCACCTGAACATCGCCATTGGTTAAGGCCAGTTTGCCATAACGGCGTACCTGCACTTTCCCGCGGCTCATTTTCTGATATACCATGGTACCGGCAGCGATATTGCCGAGATGTGCGCTTTTGTTTTCCTGCAGGCTGTTGGAATGAATGTACATCAAATCATCCGAAAGCAGTTGTTTCAAAACAACCGTATCCTTTTGGGTCATGGCTGCAAATCGCCGCAACTCTGTCTGGAGAATCTTTTCATGTGCACTGTTTTGTGCAAAACTGAAAAGAAAAAAATGGAGGAGTAAAAGTGTAAAACCGTACCGCATATTGATATCATTGAAATAATGCCGGGCAAAGGTAAACGATTGCGGAATGAAGGAGTTTCGTTTTTTGTGCCGGTGTTAGGTTGACGCTATACCAAACACAAAAAACGAAACACCAAACACAAAAAAAACGGCGCCCCGGATGTATGTACATCGCGAGGCGCCGAGCCATTATTTACCAAAATTTTTTCCGTTATCCCTGCATACCCAACATGAGTACCGTCGTTGGTTTCCGGCTGCCATTCGGGTCATCCTCAATGGAGACTGCAAAACCGGCCGCTTTCGGCTCACAGGGGAAAGATTGCAGTCCGTTGGCACTGGTGGTGTCGATCATGCCCATTTCCTTCGGCACACCATCCACCAATGCCCAGAATTGCAGGTATTTGCCGGCCGGTTGTTTAGGCAATACGGATACATCGACCAGAGCAGTACAATTTCCGGATTCGAAGTTGTGGAATACGTAAACCGGCGTGGCGGATGTATCAATAATATTACCCATCCTGACAGCCTTCGTTTTCTGGTCGTGGAGCAATCTGACGATGGCACGTTCCGCATTTACGCTGGTGCCGCAGTCTACAACTTGTTTCTCCAGTTCGGTAATCCGGTTTTGTGCGCCGGCCAGTTGTGTTTGTGTCTGGCTTTGCTGGTATCCAAAATATATCGCTGCTGCCAGCAACAATACGGTTGAAGCCTGGAATATGCGTAGCAACAGGTTGTCGGCGGGGGGCGTCATCGGTACTTCTACACGATCGAGTTCCCGCATAATCCGGTCTTTCAAATCAGCCGGAGGTGTTATCGCCTGCGCATTGGCATATCGCTCCAGCGCCAGTTCGATCGATTCGAGTTCGGCCCTGGCTTCCGGATATTGCGCGAGCATTTCCTCCACCTGGGTGCGTTCGGCCGGCGTACACTGCGCAAGAGCATATGCTTCGAGTAAACCGGATTGTAAAAAGGATTGAATATCCATTGTTTATAGTTCAACTGAAACGGAATAGTTTCAGGGTATGAGTAATTTTTTTGGGTGTATAGTGTTTTGTGTTTAGTGTTTGGGGCGCATTGCCCTTAGACTTAAATTTAAAAGACATTTCAGGGCAATGCGCCCCAAACACTAAACACAAAACACTATACACTATTTCAGTGCGTTGCGAAGCGCTTCGGCTACCAGTAGGAATGCGACTGTATTCGTTTCACCGAACACTTTGCGTAATTCGTTCATCGCATAGCGCAGGCGGGTTTTGACCGTACCGATAGGTATTCCGGTCTCCTCGGCCACTTCTTCCTGCGTATATCCTTTGAAGTAGATCAGATCGATCAATGATTTATACTTTTCATCGAGCGTTTCGACCGCTTCCCGAACACCCAAATGATCGGGGTTGATTGAATCATTTCCGGGTCTACTTACGAGCGTATCGAGACTTTCGGTTTTTTGCTTGTACCGGAAGTGAGCGGTGCGTGTTGCATCGATTGCAGTATTGCGGGCAATGTTGAGGAGCCAGGTAAAAAGCCTCCCTTTGGCACTATCGTAACTGGCACTGTTTTTCCAGACTTTCAAAAAAGTATCCTGGAGCACCTGTTGTGCCAGTTCCGGCGATAGTACGATACGCAGAACCACACCGTACAACGCGCTGCTGTACAAATCGTACAGCTGGCTGAGAGCGGTCCGGTCCTGCTGTTTCAGGCGGAGAATCAATTCAGTATGCATGGGTTATGTTCAATTAGCGTGACGCTACTTGTTTATATGGGCAAATGTGCAATTTTTTCGGTGATTGGTTATCACTCGGACTAATTTAATAACAATGTATCAGGCCTGTAGCAAAAGAATTGGAAGAAAGTACCCGGTTCTCCCGGTTGATTATTTCCTTTGCAACCTAAATTTTAATAATATGAAACCTTTGGTACTCATCCTGCCCATTTTGTTTACCGCCCGATTATTATTTTCCCAATGCCCGCAGGTTACGCTGGGTGTCCTGCAAGCGCTGGAAAAATCCGAACCGTCTGAAAAACATGCCAAAATCATCGCAGCCGGATTCGATCTTACCGGAACAAGTCCGAATACCCAGCGCTACAACCGCTGCTGGCTCACTACCTCGCGGGATGGCAAGGCATATTACGAACAAATTTTACTGTATCGTACGACAACCAACGACCTGACTTTCCTCACTTCCGACGAAGCCGACTTTCAGCAATTGCAACAAACCATTGAAGAACGCCACAGCAACACCGGTACCATTGTGGTGGGTAAAATGTTTCAATATCAGTTTGTGGAACAAAAAATCGACGGCATCCTGTACACCGGACTGATCATATCGCTAAGAACACAAAACTAGGGAAAGGCAGATGGGAAAGTGTTGTAAAGCGGGTGTATTTCAAATGGTCTCTCCGGAATAGTCATCCGATGACTTCGAGTCATCGGATGACTATTCCGGAGAGACCATTTGAAATACACCTCATGGAACCCTACCTTTGCGCGCCAAATCCCCCGTTTACCTGTTCTAAATTATTTCAGTCCATAAAATGAAGGTTTTCAAATTTGGTGGCGCAAGCCTCAAAGACGCAGCCGGCGTACAAAACGTCGCCTCTATTTTGCAGCGTTTCAGCGACGAAAAAATCGTGATCGTTGTTTCTGCCATGGGTAAAACGACCAATGCGCTGGAAGAAGTGGTAGCCGCATACGTCAAACAAACCGGAGAAGCGCAGGCATTGTACGACGCTTTCAAGGAACGGCATTATGCCATCATGCGCGATCTGTTCGATGCCTCCGATGAGGTGTTTACCATCATCAACGACACCTTTGTAGAAGGCGAATGGATGCTGGAGGAAAAACCTTCCGACAATTACGACTACCTCTACGACCAGATCGTGTGTATGGGCGAACTGGTTTCGTCCAAAATCGTGGGAGCCTACCTGAATAAGGTGAACCTGAAAACGACCTGGCTCGACGCACGCGACGTGGTCGCTACCGATAACACCTACCGCGAAGGCTGGGTAATCTGGGAAAAAACGCAGGCCAATGCGCAAAAAATCGTTCCGCCCATGTTCCTGCAGGGCAACTTCGTGATCACGCAGGGTTTCATCGGATCTACTTCCGAAAACTTTACCACTACCCTCGGCCGCGAAGGCTCCGACTATTCGGCATCTATTTTTTCCTTCTGCCTCAATGCCGAAAGTATGAGCATCTGGAAAGACGTGGCCGGCGTGCTGAACGCGGATCCGCGCCTGTTCGAAAACACAATCAAACTCGACCGCCTCTCCTACCGGGAAGCCATCGAAATGACTTATTACGGCGCTTCGGTCATTCACCCGAAAACGATCAAGCCGCTACAGAACAAGAATATTCCCATGTTCGTAAAATCGTTCCTCGATCCGGAAGCGCCCGGCACGGAGATCAGCAGCGATCTGGAAGAGACCTATCCGCCCATTATCGTGGTGGAAAAAAACCAGGCCCTGCTGCACATCAGCACGCTCGATTACTCTTTTGTAGCCGAACACCATATGGCCCGGTTGTTTGCAAAAGCCGCCGACCTGCGCATTTTTGTGAACATGATGCAGAATACCGCTATCAGCTTCACTATTTGTGTCGGCAATGTGCCCGACCGGATTGAAACGTTCATCAAAGCCATTTCCGATGAATTCAAGGTGAAAATACAGGAAGGGCTCGAACTGATCACCATTCGCCACTACAACCAGGAAACCATCGACAGCTTGAAAAAAGGAAAAATGGTGCTGTTCGAAGAGCGCATCCGCAATACCATGCACATGGTGGTGAAAAACATGCCGCCGGTTGAACGCCGCGACGTAGACATCGCCGGATCGAAATCCTGATGAAGATCGAACTTTGGGCCATCGGAAAAACGAACGAGCAATACCTGGAAGCGGGCATTGCCATTTTTGAAAAACGGCTCAAAAACTACCTGCCCTTTTCTTTTCAGATATTGCCGGACATCAAGCAGAAAACAGCCGACGGCACGCAGTTGAAGAAAAAAGAAGGTGAAATGGTGCTGGCCAAATTATCGTCCGACGATTACCTGGTGCTGCTCGATGAAAAAGGTCATGAATTCAGTTCCATGGAACTTGCACAATGGCTGGAACGCCGATTGTCGACCTCCCATCGGAAAATGGTTTTCCTGATCGGCGGTGCTTTCGGTTTTTCGCCGGAAATTTACAGCCGCGCCCAGGAAAAACTTGCCTTGTCGCGACTCACTTTCAGTCACCAGATGGTGCGGGTGTTTTTCCTGGAACAACTATACCGCGGTATGACAATCCTGAAAAACGAACCCTACCATAATGAATGAGTTTTTGGTTTTTGGGGTTTGGTGTTTGGGGCGCGTTGCCCTTGGAAATATCAATAAATAAAGCCGAGGGCAACGCGCCCCAAACACCAAACTCCAAAAACCAAACACCAAAACAAAGATTTATGATAAATGCAACCATCCTCATTATAGCCGCCACGGCGCTTGTTTCCCTTGTTGCTTTCAGCAACGGGAATCTGATGTATAACCTGCGTCACTGGCCGTACCAGGAAGCGCGGCGCGGTGAATACTACCGCTGGATTACCGGCGGACTGCTCCATGCTGATCCGATGCACCTGATTTTCAATATGTTAACCCTGTTTTTTTTCGGGAAATATGTAGAAGGCTGGTTCACGGATGTGTTCGGAGCAGCAGGCGCCATTGTGTACGTGCTTTTTTATGTACTGGCCCTGGTCGCCTCCTCTTCCGCTACGTTTTACAAATACCGAAACAACCCCGGGTTTGCAAGTATCGGGGCATCCGGAGCGACTGCAGCCGTGTTGTTTGCAGCCATTCTGCTTGATCCCACGATCAGCATTTACTTGTTTATTATTCCGATCGGCATTCCCGGTTTCATTTTCGGGATACTTTACCTCTGGTACAGCAATTATGCGGCGAATCGCTCGCATGACAACATCGACCATACCGCGCACTTTTTCGGAGCCGTATTCGGGTTTTTCTTTCCGATTTTGCTCCAGCCATCGCTTATTGTCGAGTTTTTCAGGCAAATGGTGGGCTGGTTTCACTATGCTTTTGGAAGTTGACGGATACTCCGTTGTAAATGCCCAAATGTTTTCCCACGGACATTTCTCTTGCTGATTAAAAAATGCTCCCACGGAAACCTTTACTTTTGCAACCAAAATACACGCACCTTGTTATAATCACAGTTTTCAAAATCGCATTTTCACATCTCAAATAATTTTGAACATGGCATACGAATTTTCTGATGCAAGCTTTCAAACGGAAGTAATAGGTAGTAATAAAGTAACCCTGGTGGATCTTTGGGCGGAATGGTGCGGACCTTGCAAAATGATGACTCCTGTTGTGGACGAGCTGTCGACAGAATATGAAGGTGTCGCAGTGATCGGCAAACTCAACGTCGACGACAACCCGGAAGTACCTACGCAGTACAACGTGCGCGGCATTCCTACTTTCCTCATCTTCAAAAACGGAGAACTGAAAGAAAAAATCGTAGGCGCTCAAACGAAAACCTTTCTGAAGGAAAAAATTGACGCCGTTATCAAAGGCTAAGCGTCCTGTAAGACATATGGTTTAAGTTCTTGTTTATCAAGACTTTACTCCTTATTTAATTTGATATCTCCGCACTCAACTTTGGTTGGGTGCGGATTTTTTTTTGTTTGTTTTCATATAAAGACAGTTTTGGGAATTTAGAAGATTTGGATTTGTTCGGCTACGCCCCTCGTAGGAGGATGGGAACGAATCCTTCTTTATGAAATCTTATTCCAGGCAGATCCAAGGTAATCCACCAGATCGCCAGCCGTCAATGCCTCCTGTCCCAATATATGCGCTGCGCTGTCGCCGGCCAGTCCGTGCAGATAAACGCCCAGCAAACACGTGTGCAATGAGGAATAACCCTGCGCCAGCAGTCCGGTCAGAATCCCCGTCAACACGTCTCCCGTACCGCCGGTAGCCATGCCGGGATTACCGGTCGAGTTGAACCAGCAGGTCCCGTCCGACGCCGCAATGGCCGTATGGGCGCCTTTCAGTACGATAAACACCTGATGCTCCTGCGCTTTGGCGCGTTGCAGGTCATTTCTTTCAAAATCGTTGGATGTTGGGCCAAATAAGCGCTCGAATTCTTTTGGATGCGGCGTCAGAATGCTGTTTTTGGGCAAAAACGCCCACCAATCGGGATGCTGCGCCAGCAAGTTCAGCGCATCGGCATCGAGCACCATGGGGGTTCCGGCTTGGCGGATGAGTTGCTCCAGTGCTGAGGCGGTTTCCGGTGCAGTGCCCAGGCCCGGGCCAACGCCGATGGTTGTATAATTTTGAATGTCAGGCACTTGCGTGAAAAAATGTTCATGGTCGTCGGTTTCAGTCATGGCTTCCGGAACAGCCGTTTGCAAAATATTGTACCCGCATTTCGGCACATGAACGGTCAGCAAACCGACACCGGCACGCAGACATGCACGGGCCGCCAAAACGGCCGCCCCTATTTTTCCATAACTGCCGCATACAAGTAAGGCATGTCCGTACGTGCCTTTATGCGCATATTTTTTTCTGGGAATACGAAGCGGTGCAATGTCTTCCGGCGTGAGGTAATGAAACGATGAAGACTCCTGCTGCTCAAAACCACGGTGTAACCCGATACTTTCAAAGTACCACACCCCTACCCGACCGGCATTTTCGGGCATGAAAAAAGCGCGTTTGGGAGTTTCAAAACTAAAAGTCTTGTCGGCCAGTACAACTACTTGATTTTCAGTTGATTGATCACAAAAAAGTCCGCTGGGCAGGTCGATGGAAGCCACTTCGTTCGGCAGGGAATTGATCCAGTGCACCACTTCAGCCCAATGACCGGAAAGCGGCCGGCTAAGCCCCGATCCGAATAATGCATCGATAAGGATGGCCCCGGCCGGAACAGCAGGAAATTCCTTTGTCTGTTCCATCCATTGCATTTCCACAGCGCCATGCGGAGGCAGCAACGAAACCTGTGCATCAAAGTCGGCGCTTCTTTTTTCACCGAAGGTGTAAACGAGTACCTTCGCATCGTAAAACATCCGGTGCAGGTACCGGGCTACGGCCAGTCCGTCGCCTCCGTTATTGCCGGTTCCGGCGATGATAACAACCGGCCGGGTGGTATCCGGATATTGCCCGGCAAACCATTCCGTAAACACCCGCGATGCCCTGTTCATCAGTTCGACGGATGCAATTGGCTCATTTTCAATGGTATACTTGTCCCAGGCTCTTATCTGGGCTGCTGTAAATATTTTCATAAAAAAGGGCTCAGGGCCCGGTTGAATGGATATGCAAAATAAGTTCTTTTCCGGCTTGAAAGTGGTTGAATTTTCGAGTGTACTGGCCGGCCCGGCGGTGGGTATGTTTTTTGCCGAACTCGGCGCGGAAGTCGTAAAAATCGAGAACAAAACCACCGGTGGCGACGTCACCCGCGGCTGGAAACACACGGCTGAATCACCTGAATCACCCATTTCCGCTTACTGGTGCAGCGTCAACTGGGGGAAAAAGCACCTGTTACTCGATTTAAGCAATCCGGAAGATCATCAGCAGGCTACCGAACTGGCAATAGCGGCCGATGTTGTCATTTCCAATTTCAAACCCTCCTCGGCGCAGCGGATGGGTGTGGATGCCGCTACCCTGCGCGCTGCCAATCCGCGCCTCATTTACGCACAACTCAGTTCGTTTGCCGATCCGGAAGATGAAAGTCCTGCCTTTGACGCCATTTTGCAGGCCGAAGCCGGATTTTTGTACATGAATGGCGAACCTGATCGTATGCCCGTTAAAATGCCTGTCGCGCTGATTGACGTGCTGGCAGCACACCAGTTGAAAGAGGCGATTCTGATTGCCCTGCTGCACCGCGAACGCACGGGCGAAGGCTCCACCGTCAGTACCTCACTCATGGAGGCTGCGCTGGCCTCGCTGGTTAACCAGGCCAGCAATTACCTCATGAATGCGCACATTCCCCAACGCATGGGCACCCGGCACCCGAATATTGCGCCGTATGGGGATCTTTTCGCCTGCGCCGACGGACAAATGGTACTACTGGCGGTAGGCACGGAACGACAATTCAAACAACTCTGCCAGTGCCTGGATATGAATGATTTATCCGGAAATCCTCTGTTTTCCAACAACCAGGCCCGCGTGCAGAACCGTGAACGATTGAATGAAATTCTGGCGGATGCCATTTCCAAACGTCCGCTCGACGAGTGGATCCCGTTTTTCAAAAGCCAGGGCGTACCCGCTGCCCGCATCCGCGATATGAAAGCAGTATTCGATTTGCCGGAAGCGCAGGCGATGGTTTTGGAAGAAACTACAGCAACCGGTCAACCTACCCAACGAATGAAAACCGTCGCCTTCAAAATTACCTGAGGTTTATGAGGTTTATGAGGTTGATAAGGGTTGATAAGGTTGATAAGGTTGATAAGGTTGATAAGGTTGATAAGGTTGATAAAGTTGATGAGGGTTGATATTTTGTCACTCAAGTAAGTAACAATCTTCTACCTATCGAGCCGATGAATATCAACCCTCATCAACTTTATCAACCCTTATCAACCTTATAAACCTCATCAACATCCAAAAAATGGCCGGCAGAGTCCTCCAGACCTCGTAATATTGCACCCCGGTTTCATCCTTAAAACGAAACGGAGCGTACAATGAATACAGAACAGATTCTTGCGGCTTTGCGTCAGGTACGCGACCCGCAAACAGGACAGGATATCGTTTCGAAAGAGATGGTGCAAGACCTTGAAATTCAAGGCGATAACATTAATTTTAAACTCGCTATCCCTTCCCTTCAGATGCAGGGTAAGGCCGAACTCAATTTTGCCTGCATTGAGGCGATCATAACGGTTTATCCGCAGGCGAAAGTGAATGCGCACTTCATTGCACGCACACCTAACAGCCAGGAAAGCAACAGCGCCGTGCCGCACATTAAAAATATTATCGCCGTAGCGTCGGGCAAAGGCGGTGTGGGTAAAAGCACTGTTTCTGTCAACCTGGCGCTCGGATTGAAACAACTCGGCGCCCGCGTCGGACTCATGGATGCCGATGTGTACGGTCCGAGTATTCCGACCATGCTGGGCCTGACCGGACAACGCCCGAAAATCCAGGACGTCACTGGAAAAGCCAAAATGGTGCCGCTCGAAGCCTTCGGCATGCCGACCATCAGTATCGGTAACATCATTGAACCTGAACAGGCGGTGGTATTACGTGGCCCCCGGCTGGCGGCTATCATCAAACAATTTATCAACGACGTACTTTGGGAGCCGCTCGATTTCCTGATCGTGGACCTGCCTCCCGGCACCGGCGACGTGCAACTGACTCTCGTGCAAACGGTGCCGATTACCGGCGTGGTGCTCGTCACAACTCCACAGGAAGTAGCCCTCGCGGATGCCATCAAGGCCATGAATATGTTCCTGCTGCCACAAATCAACGTCCCCATCCTGGGCGTCGTTGAAAACATGGCCTGGTTCACTCCTGCCGAACTGCCTGAAAACAAATACTACATCTTCGGACAGGGCGGCGGCAAAAAACTGGCGCTGGAAAGTCATTCGGTATTACTCGGACAGGTGCCACTGGTGCAAAGCATCCGGGAAGGTGGCGACGAAGGCAAACCGGCAGTACTCGAAGCCGGCAGTGTCGTTTCGGAAGCGTTTATGAATGTTGCCAAAAACACGCTCCGCCAGGTCGGCGTAAGAAATGAAATGGTGGCGCCGACGCAGATGGTGAGAATGGGAGAATGATTGTTTGTTGAGGTTGTTTAGATTGTTGAGGGGTTGAGGGTGCGTTGCCCTTGGCTATGTTCTTTGATAAACCCAAGGGCAATGCACCCTCAACAATCTCAACCCTCAACCCCTCAACAATCTAAACAACCTCAACCAATCTAAACTTTTACAAAACTCAGCCCCGACTGTAGCACCCCCACCGTTCTGGCTCTTACCCGTTCGTCTGTCGTGGTTTCTGCCATATGCTGCACCACTTTCCATTCATCTACCTGATGTAGGTTCTGCTGCGACGTGAGACCGCTTTGTGCTGCTACGGCGCTTACGGAAGTCCCTACAAGGCGGCTCATGCCTCCCACACCCTGATTGACAGCCAGAGCGATAATGGCCGTCAGCGCAGCCTCGGAAGTGATAATATCGCTGAGTTTGGGAATAGTGATGCGAATGCCGCCGAGGGTGACGTCGAGTTTAAAATTCAGGGCCGCCTGTACGTAGAGGACGTTGGCCATGCGCAGTTGCTCCCGGATCAGGGAAGGTTCGAAACCTGCCTGAATAAATGCCCCGTAGAGTTGGATGTTGCGCTGAATGTACATCCAGGCCTCGTCGCCGCGCAATTTGGTTCCATTTTCTGTCAAAACCGTCGTGGTTGCCAGTGCCCCGCTACCCTCCGAATCGATTCCGACCCGTTGGAATACCCGCTGAAATGCCGCCGGTGCGTAGGCTTCCATACTTGCCATCACGCGGTTCAGGCTGCCGCCAACGGCCGATGATCCCGTGAACTGGATAAAACCATAGGAAAAAATCGCTTTGTCGTAACTGTTGATCGCGTCGAATTTGCCTTCGTGAATAGAAACGTATTGCAGTGCCTTGGCCTGATTGGGCGTGAGGCCGACGGATTCGATGGTGGCCACGTCCAGTTCGATGGCCGATTGACCGGCATACATCATCCCCTGAGGATACACCATGTAGGGGCTTCTGGTCACGTTGTCCTGCAGGTTGGCGATGACCTGACCGCCATTCACCAGCGGAACTTTCAGCAGGTAACGGTTAAATCCGACGTCCGGCCGCACTTCGAACACAAACTGCCGGCGCGCGTTCAGATAATTCTCCGTCGCCGGCGGAATCGGGGTCGGCGTGACGGGTGTAGGATTGGGCGTTGGCGGAGGAGGTGTGGGTACGTTGCCTCCGGCCGATTTCACCCGCAGGATTTGTCCGACGCTCAGGTTGTTGTTTTGCAGGCTGTTGATCGACTTCAAATCGCCGACACTCATGCTGAATTTGGCGGAAATGCCGTAAAGCGTATCACCAGGCTGCACCTTGTAATTGATCAGGCTATAATTCGTAACCGGCACGGTCGGTTGCGATGGAGTGGCCGGCACAGGCGGCATCGGAGGAGGTATGGAGGCGCCGGTATTGGAACGAACCTTCAGGGTTTGTCCCACACTCAGGTTATTGTTTTTCAGGCTGTTAACCGCTTTCAGTTCGTCGACCCCCATGCCGAATTTGCGGGCAATACCGAACAGAGTGTCGCCGGAATGTACTTTGTAGGTGGTGAAAACGCTCATGGGTTGATTTGGTTTTAAATGATTGGCACTCAGGCATGCAAAATCCTCCAGAACAATTCTTTCATCAACTCCTCTTCTCCGGTACTGGTATTGTCGTTGTTGACACCTTTGGAACGCAGGTCGTAGTCTTTCAGCAGTGAAATAATCGCAACCGTCTGGTTGGGATTGTAATGATTGGCAGCGAGCCGGTATTCTTTCAAAAACCAGTCCGACCGCAAATCCAGGGCTTTCAGGATATCCGCATCTGCCGATCCTTTGAGTCCGTGCAACATATACACCTTGGAAAAATAGGAATAAAGGCTGGAAATGGTAACAATCAGCGGGTTTTTACGCATGTTCGAAGCAAAATAATGCTGAATGCGTGCCACTTTCGACACGTCGCGCATGGCCAGCGCCTTTTGCAGTTCGAACAGATTGTAGTCCTTGCTGATACCTACGAATTCCTGCACGTGTGCAGCCGTAATCGTGGCGCCTTTCGGCAGGTTGAGCGTCAGTTTGTCCAATTCGTTAGCAATCCTGGAGAGATCGGCGCCCAGGTACTCGGCCATCAGTGCCGCAGCCTGGCTGTCGATGTGCAGGTGATTCGTTTTGCAAAAACTGCTGATCCAGTCGGCAATCTGGTTGTCGTACAATTTTTTGCTTTCCAGCAGCACGATACTTTTTCCTTGCAGCGACTTGCCGAATTTGGTGCGCGAATCCACTTTTTTGTGTTTGTGACAAACGACAAAAACCGTGCTCGGCATGGGGTTTTCCATGTAGGCCGTCAGTTCCGTGAGGCCTTTCATTTCCTGCGCTTCCCGCAAAATGACCACCTGCCGTTCGCTCATCATCGGGTACCGGCGCAGATAATCCAGCAAGGTGATGTGGTCCATTTCCTTACCATAGAGAACCGTCTGATTAAACCCCCGCTCCGCCTCCGGCAGGGCGCTCGCTTCCACCGCATCGGCCACCTGGTCGATAAAAAAAGGTTCTTCCCCGTGCAGAAAATACACGGGAGAGAACCTTTTGGCTTTGATATCGCGGAGAATCTCTTCGCTGCTCATGGATGGTTATTTTTTCTTCGCAGCAGGTTTGGATGCTTTACCGGTTGCTTTTCCTGCCGTTTTTCCGCCGGCTTTCCCGGGCGCTTTTTTGGCATCGAACACACCGGGGAATTCTTTTTCAATAATGGCTTTCACTTCCGCCAGTTCGAGTGTACGTGCCTGATCGGCCGTCATTTTCGCGCCGGCGTCGAGTTTGGGCAGATTGACGATGAGTTTGCCGTATTTGATATACGGACCCCAGCGGCCATTCTCGATGCTGATCTGTTCTTCCGGCCAGTGCTGAATGTAGCGGTTGGCTTCTTTTTCGATCTTTTGCTCGATGATCTCCACCGCCTGTTTTTCCGTCAGCGTATCGAAACTAAAACGCGCCGGAATATTGACGTACAATTCCGCCCATTTGACAAACGGTCCGAAACGACCCTTGCCTTTGGTAATCGGCAGGTTCTGGAAATGTCCCAGCGGCCGGTCCGCTTCTTTTTTGATTTCTATGAGTTCTACGGCGCGTTCGTAAGTCGTTTCGAACGGATCCTCGCCGCGGGGCAGGGAAACGAACTGGCCGCCGAATTTGACGTACGGACCATAACGGCCCGTATTCACTTCCAGCATTTCACCTTCGAATTCGCCCAGCGCACGCGGCAACTGGAAACTTTCCAGCGCTTCCTGCAGGCTCACCGTTTCCATGCTTTTACCCGGACGCAGGTTGGCGTAGCGCGGTTTTTCCTTTTTATCCAGTTCCTCGCCGGTGCCGATCTGAATGACGGGTTTGCCGAGGCTGCTCATACGAACGAGGATGGTACGGCCCGATTCGGGGTCGATGCCCAGAATACGTTCACCGCTGGCCCGGTCGGCTTCCGCGAGCGTTTTTTCCACTGTTTCATGAAACGGTTTGTAAAAACGGTCGATCATTTGTGCCCACTCAATCTTGCCTTCCGCGATGTCGTCGAACTCGCGTTCGACGCTGGCGGTAAAGCCGTAGTCCATGATCTTTTTGAAATGCTCGTCGAGGAAATCGCAAACGATCATGCCCATGTCCAGCGGATAAAGCACGTTTTTGGTGGTGCCCGTTGTCTCTTTCCCCGTCGTTTTACTGATGTTGTTGTTTTTCAGGGTAAACACCTGAAAAATCCGCTCTTCCCCTTCCCGGCTTTCCTTTACCACATAGCCACGGTTGGTTTCCATAATTTTGGAAATCGTCGGTGCGTAGGTGGATGGACGACCGATGCCGAGTTCTTCCAGTTTTTTCACCAGACTAGCCTCCGTGAACCGGGCCGGCGGGCGTGTAAATCGCTCGGTAGCCGTCATCACGTCCATATCGAGCGGCTGGCCGACTTTCAGGGGGGGCAGGATGCCTGAAGTTTCTTCGTCTTCGTCGTCGGTGCCTTCCAGGTACAGTTTCAGGAAGCCGTCGAATTTGAGCACTTCGCCTTCAGCCACCAGTTTGGCTTGCGGCTGGGTGCTGATGGCGATATCAACGATGGTTTTTTCCAGTTCGGCGTCGGCCATTTGGGAAGCCATGGCGCGTTTACAGATGAGTTCGTACAGGCGCTGTTCGTCGCGCTGGCCGCTCACGCTCTGGCGTTCCATGTAGGTCGGGCGAATGGCTTCGTGGGCTTCCTGAGCGGAGTCGTTTTTGGTTTTGTAGCGGCGCAGGTGGTGGTATTGCGGACCGTATTGTTTTACGATTTCCTCACCCATGGCAATCAGCGCCGATTCGGACAGGTTGGTCGAGTCCGTACGCATGTAGGTGATAAAACCTTCCTCGTACAGTTTCTGCGCCACGCTCATGGTGCGGCTAACGGAGAAACCGATTTTACGGCTCGCTTCCTGTTGCAGGGTCGATGTGGTGAACGGCGGCGCAGGTTTGCGGCGCGTGGGTTTCACTTCGATGTTGTCGACCTTGTAATTGGCGTTGACACATTTTTTCAGAAAATCTTCCGCACCGGCCGGGTTGTCGAAACGCTGCGGTGCTTCCGCTTTGAACGACACCAGTTTGCCCTGTGTGTTTTTCGCCAGGAAATGCGCTTCTACCTTGAAAAACGGTGTGATCTTGAACGCCTGAATATCGCGTTCGCGTTCGACAACCAGTTTCACGGAAACAGATTGTACACGGCCGGCCGACAACTGGCCTTTCACCTTTTTCCACAGGAGCCCCGACAATTCCCAGCCTACCAGGCGGTCGAGCACCCGGCGTGCCTGTTGCGCATTCACGATATTCATATCGAGGTTGCGCGGCGTGAGGATGGCCTTTTGAATGGCGGGTTTGGTGATCTCGTGGAAAACGATACGTTTGGTGGATTTTGTGTCCAGCCCCAGAACCTCGCAAAGGTGCCAGCTGATGGCTTCTCCTTCGCGGTCTTCGTCCGTTGCGAGCCACACTTCGTCGCTTTTAGCGGCGGCGTCTTTTAACTCCTTGACAGTCTTGTACTTATCCGGGGTGACAATATAATTCGGATGGTAATGATTGGCGACGTCCACACCCAGATCGTTTCCTTTTTCAAGGTCGCGGATGTGTCCGTACGATGATTTCACGGAGAAATCGCCGCCGAGGTATTTTTCAATGGTCTTAGCCTTTGCAGGCGATTCGACGATGAGGAGTTTTTTTGCCATGTAATGATTTTGGTGTTGGGTGTGTGGTGTGTTCTGTTTGGGCCGGCAGGTTCATTTGTGCCCGATCTAAACCCAAACACCATAAACTAAACACCAACCACGCTCTAAAACAGCCGCAAAAGTAATGGGTTTTTAACGTTTGAAGAATTATGCAAAAAATACCGTGATTTTTAAATGAGCGGCTACCTGTTTTTCTTGCGTTTTTCCTCCTTGATCACCTTGCCCTGCTGTTTGGACTTTTCGTATTCCTTCTTTCTTTTTTCCCGGAAATTGGTGGCCAACTCTTTGATATTCACCGGTTTGCCGTTGAGTTTCCGGGAATAGGCCAAGATCAGAAAATCGGCCATATCGTCGGGATACGTGATGCCCGCACTTTTCAAATAATGCGAGAGTCGGGAACCACCGTAAAAGCCCCAGTTGAGTATAATCCACTGTCCGAGCCGGTTGTGCATGATGTAGCACACGCTGTCTTCGGGGATAGACTTGAACTTGTCGCGCGATTCAGGCGAGGTCAGTTTATCGAGTTGCAGCAGGGCGTCATCCAGGTTTTTGGGGATGTATACGCCATCGAGTTTGTCTTTTTTGATGCGTTCATTGTAGATCCGCTGGTACTCCGCTTCACTGCTGGCCGGGCCCTCCTGTGCCATAGCCGGGCGGACAAAAAGTGCGAACAGAAAAAAAGTACTGAGGAAACCTGGCTTGAAATTCATAAAAATCCGTTTGGTTTGCTGCCGGGCGGCTCAAATGCCTTCCTGAAACATGATGAACCGGCTTTCCCTGCTTGAAATATTTTTACTGGAAATGGTGGTGTGGATTGGCCTCTGGCTCTCCAACGACTATGTGGCGACGCTATTAACGCTCAGCATCGGGGCTATCGTATCGGCTGTGCTGATCATTGCGCTCATTTCGGAACTCATTGAACGCACAAAAGTACCGCGACGGTATTTCTGGATCATGGGCCTGAGTATTCTGGCGCCTCTGCTGGCGGCGGCTTTGTATGCCTGGTTGTTTGGGGGGAAATTGCATTTTATTGAGCAGCCGTTTTGAGGGGTTTATAGGTTTATGAGTTTATAGGTTTATGGGTGCTTTGCCCAAAATATTCAAGTAGGTTTGAGTGAAGCACCCATAAACCCATAAACCCATAAACCCATAAACCCATAAACTCATAAACTCATAAACCCCTTCAAGAAAACTCCTCCTCCGATTCCTCTTCCGAAATCTCTTCAAAACTTCCCAGTTGTTTGTTCTTCCGCACCCGGTTCCAGTCGAAATAGCGACCGTTCATCACCACGTACACACCGGGAGGCAAGACCTGTACGAAGGCAAGCGCGCTGCCCAGGTTGAAAAATCCGTCTGAAGAAGTTCCGAAAGCATATGGTATCATGGCGCCGGTGAGGACAATGGTTTTGCCTTCGATGCCCGATTCGGCCAGCATACGCGCCGTCGACACCATTTTATCCGTACCATGGGTGACGATAACACGGTCGTGCGGCGTTTTCAGGCAGTTGTATGAAATAATCGCCAGGTCTTCATCGCGCATTTGCAGCGAATCGATCATCATGAGGGTTTTGATGTCGATATCCACCTCGCAGCGGCCGCGGTCGAACATCTCTTTCAGGTGCGTGTCCTTGAAATAGAGTTCGCCGGTGATGTAGTTGTACTCTTTATCAAAGGTGCCGCCGGTGACAAAAACCTGGATCATGTAGTGGTTATTCGTTATTAGTTATTGGTTATTGGGGTGGTGAGGGTGCATTGGGACGTTTTTTCCGGCATTTACTCAGATGACAAGTCTTTCACAAGTAAGTTATAAACAATAAACCGCATGAGTCAAGTGCTTATGCCGAGCTGATGGATGCCCGGGCAAGTATCATTCACAAGTTGACTTTCCTGCTATCGCTTGAAATGTCCTGCAAAGGAAGAAGATTTTGGGGAAAGTTTGCCCGATGAAGGGCCGCGCTTTTTTAAATCGATTTCAAACTGCCGCGATTTTCAAAAAAACACCGGCGTGGCTGCTGATAACCCGGGAGGTTTTCTACATTTGCCCCATCAAAAATGGTTTTGCACATGAAAAAGAACGAAGAATACACTGAAAACAAATCGCGCGACTGGCTGCTGTTTCTCGGAGGCACGGTAGCGATGATCGCCCTGCTGATCTTTAAACCGGAATGGGTATGGGTTTCCTGGCCGTTTATGTTTACCGGTCTGGCCGGCGCACTGGGCCGCTTGTAAGCACTCCGGTAGCATCGTTTTCAGATATGATTGCATTTTGAAAATGCGCATCCCGAATTTTTCACTGGTTGAAAGGTTCGGGATTTTTTTTGTTTGGCAGGCAACTGCCCCAAAAAAAAGAAATCCCTCAACCTATTGCGGCGAGGGACTCTAACCCAAACAAATAAACACAAAAACTACTTGGTGCAAGTTTAAGACAAAGTATACCGAAGCGACAAACTTTTAGACCGGAATTTTTTCAGAAATATCATTCTTTGTTGGAGCGGGACGTTTTTTGCAAAATCATTAAAAGCAAGGCGGTATTTTTTCCAATAAAAAAACGGTTTTTAAAAATTGAGTTGTTCGCGCATGGCGATTTGCCGCAGGTTTTTACCTTCGCTCCCATTCTTGGCCATCCAAATAAAATTTTCATGCGATTTTTTCGATTTCTGCTGGCGGCGCTGGTAACCGGTTTGCTCCTCTGGTTTCTGAAAACGCCCCAGAAAGCGGGCGATAAAAGCCTGCCGCCGCTGGGCGCTTTTTTTAATCCGTTTTCAGGCTTCTGGGCCAATGCGGAGTCCGTAAAAGGCGCTTCTTTTTCCGACAAAAAAATTCCCGGCATGCAGGGCGCCTGCGAAGTGGTGTACGACGACCTGCTGGTACCGCATATTTTTGCACAAAACCTGGAAGACGCCATGCGCGTACAGGGTTTCGTAACAGCAAGCCAACGCCTCTGGCAAATGGACATGACCACGCGCAAATCCGCCGGCAGGTTGTCGGAAGTGCTGGGAGAACGCACGCTCGCCATCGACAAAATGAGCCGTCGGCGCGGCATGATGTTCGCGGCGGAAAACGCACTCATCGGCTGGAAAAAATCGGCCGAAGGGATGCGGTTGCTGGAAGCCTTTACGGAAGGCGTGAACGCTTATATAGATCAGTTGAGCCCGGCCGATTATCCGATAGAGTTCAAACTGCTGGATTACCAGCCCGAACACTGGAGCGTACTGAAAACGGCGCTGGTCATCGAAAGTATGGCCGAAAACCTGGCTTCCGGTGAAGGCGACCTGGCCTCCACCAACGCTTTGGCGCAGTTCGGGCAACAGACGTTCGATTTCCTGTATCCCGAATGGAACCCGAAACAACAGCCTATCATTCCCGATACAGGACAGTGGGCGCCGGCCAAAGTGCTTACGGAACCGGCTGCCGGAAATAAACGATTGAGTTCCTCTTCCTCCTGGAACGATCAATACAGCGGCCCGCTGGCGGCCTCCGAATTGCCCGAAATCGACGGCTACCTGAAAGGCAGCAACAACTGGGCCGTAGCGGGTTCCAAAACAAAATCGGGCCACCCCATGCTGGCCAACGACCCGCACCTCAACCTCACCCTGCCTTCTATCTGGTTTCAGGTGCAGATTCATACTCCCGAACAAAACTGTTACGGCGTGTCGCTGCCCGGCGTTCCCGGCGTCGTAATCGGCTTCAATGAAAATACGGCTTGGGGCATGACAAACGTCGGCTGGGACGTGTCCGATTGGTACCAAATCAAATGGGCCGACGCATCACACAGCAAATACATGCTCGATGGCCGGCAAAGCGAGGTGCGCAAACAAATTGAAGTGATCCCGGTACGCGGTAAGGAAACGGTGTACGATACCGTGGCTTACACCGTCTGGGGCCCTATGACGTACGACAACGACCCGAAACACCCTTTGTACGACTGCGCTTTGCGCTGGATCTCGCACGACGTGCCGGAGCCCGACGAAATGGCGCTGTTCCTGAAACTGAATTCGGGTAAAAATTTCCAGGATTACCAGGCTGCCCTGAAAGGCTTCGACTGCCCGGCGCAGAACTTCGTATTCGCTACCCGCAGCGGCGACATCGCCATTCAGGTGCAGGGGCGTTTCCCGGTGCGCACCAAAGAACAGGGCCGGTTTATTCTGGATGGCAGCAACTCGGCCAATGCCTGGCAGACGTTTATTCCGCAAGACATGATTCCGCGAATGAAAAATCCGGCGCGCGGCTTCGTATTTTCCGCCAACCAGCATTCCACGCCGCAGAGTTATCCGTATTACTACCTGGCCAACGACTTCGAGGATTACCGGAGCCGACGCATTTACGACCGCCTGGACACCCTGCACAATGCCACGCCCGCTTCGATGAAAGCGATGCAACTCGATAATTTCAGTCAGCGCGCCGCCGATGCGCTGCCCGCCATGTTCCGCCTGCTCGACCAAAGTCAACTCGACGAGGAAGGCCGCAAAATGGTAAAAGAACTCTCCGACTGGCAGTACACCTACGACGCTAACCTTACCGCGCCGCCGCTTTACGACGTGTGGTACGACTCCTGCTACCTGAAAACCTGGGACGAAATGGACGTGCTGCGCAAACAGGGCAAGGCCATGCTGATGCCCGAAGCCTGGCGCTTTATCGAACTGCTGGAACAGGATACCGCCAATGTGTTCTTCGACGAACTGAATACGCCGCAACGGGAAACCGCCCGCGACGTAGTGAACGAATCCTTCCGGGCCATGCAGTCGTTTTTCCGGAAAAACCCCGACAAACGTATAGATTGGGGCAATTATCGTGGCTTCGCCCTCAAACACCTGGCACAGATCGACGCTTTCAGCCGGCTCGACGTAGTGGTAGGCGGCAACAAATCCACCCCGAATGCCATCAGCAAAACTAACGGGCCGTCATGGCGCATGATCGTCGACCTTGGTACGCCGGTGAAAGGCCTGGGCGTGTATCCGGGCGGGCAATCAGGCAATCCCGGCAGCAAGTATTACGACAACATGGTGGATACCTGGGCAAAAGGTGAATACTACGAACTGCTGTTTTTATCCGCCCCGGACGAAGCGCCTGACCGCATTCTGGCCAAACAATCTTTCACCTCCAAATAAGCCGCCGCCATCATGAAAAACGTATCGATTGTTTCTGCTCTTATACTCTTTTTTGGCGCTCTGGGCTATTTTGGACTTCCCTGGTGGAGCCTTCCTTTCATCGCGGCTATAGCCGTTTTCCTGTTCCCGTTGTCGGGCGGGAAAAGTTTCTCCGTGGGCTTTGCCGCCGGGTCTCTGCTGTGGTTGATTGTCGTTACGCTGCATAATATGAGCAATGGCGGTATGTTGTCTGCCAAGATCGGCCAACTCTTTATGGGCGCTAAAGGCTTCCATTTGATCATGGCTACCACCTTCATCGGTGGTTTGCTGGCAGGTTTCGGAGCCCTGACCGGCACTTATGCACGGCAAATGCTGTTTCCGGCGAAGCCGAAACGGTATGGGAAGTATCGGTGAGGGTGTTGAGAATGTTGAGGGTTGAGGTTGTTGAGGGTGGTAACTTTAAGCATTGAGTTGCCACACTCAACAACCTCAACCCTCAACAACCTCAACAATTTAGGAATCTTTAACCTCCCCAAAAGCAACTTTGCCCCTTGTGCTGCGTTTTCAGAAAAAACGTAAAAACAAACCATGAAAAAAGTGTTGTTTCCCCTGTTTGCCTTACTCGTAATGGGCAGTGTTTCGGCGCAATCGGGCGCGCAGGCAGAAAAAAATGATCCCGAAGCCAAAAAAGTCCTGGATAAGATTCGCAAAAAATACGAGGCTTTCAAAAACATGGAAGCCAGTTTTAGTCTGACGATCGAGGTGCCCGGCCAGCCCAAAGAGGTTCAGAAAGGCAGCGTCAGCCAGGAAGGTGATAAATTCCGCCTGGAAATGGACCAGCAGATCATCGTAAGCGATTCCAAAACGACCTGGGTGTATCTCAAAAAGAACAATGAGGTACAGATCAACAATGCCCAGCCAGGTTCCGACAACAGTTTCCTGACACCGAAAGAACTTCTGAAACGCTACCAGAAAGGTGATTTCCTGTACGCGATTGTCGACAAAACGACGGAAAACGGGAAGGTGCTGACCCAAATCGAATTCAAGCCGAAAGATAAAAATTCGGAATATTCCAAACTGCGACTGAGTATCGACGAAAAAGCGGGCTCCATCCAGAGCATTAAGGCATTTGGTAAAGACGGATCGCGTTATTCCTTCAATATCAATCGTTTATCTTCCAATAAGCAACTGGCGGCAGGTACTTTTGCATTTGATGCGAAGAAATATCCAGGCGTGCATGTGGAGGATTTGAGGGATTGATAGAGAAAGGAGAAC
>JAKQJD010000400.1 GCA_029561355.1 Bacteroidota bacterium
GCGTTCGCTCATGGCGAGGTTGATCGAGCGGCCACCGCGGTAGCCGGCAGCGCGCATATCGGGGCGTCTTTCGTACACCTGCACGTTGTAGCCGCGGCGGGCCATAAAAACGGCCCAGAGCGAACCGACGAGTCCTGCGCCGACGATAATGACTTTGGATGGTTGTTTCATACGAAGAAAATGGTTAGAGCATGAAAACTCAACATGCTCGTAGGCAAATACGGCCCAAACCTACGCCGAATCCCCCGAACAGGTGGGTTCGCATCCGAAAAATCACACGTACTTTTGCAATAAAAAGCAGGATGCGAAAAATACTTTTTATAGTGATGTGCCTGGGCGTTCATGCCTTGCTACCAGCGCAGACGCCGGAAATCGTACCTGTGCGCGGCATGAAAATAACCTCCTCCTGCCGCATCAAACCGGGTAAATACCTGCTGGCTGCCGATTCCACCGCGCGCGTGGCTGTGTGTACCATTGAAGGAAATGATATCGAAGTGGATTTCCAAAATGCCGAACTGCGCGGGGCGGAAGAAGGTGTAATGCCCGATCGTTTTTACGGCTACGCGATTGTTGTGCGCGGCAAAAACATTCACCTGAAAAACGCACGGGCGCAGGGTTACAAAATTGCCCTGTACGCAGAATCGTCGGAAGGTCTGGTGGTCGAAAACTGCGATTTTTCCTACAACTATCGGCCCCGCCTGAAGTCGACCCGGTTGAAAGAGGACGAATCCGACTGGTTGAGTTACCACCACAACGAGAACGACGAGTGGCTGCGTTACGGAGCGGGTATTTACCTGAAAAACTGCGTAAATTCCCTGGTGAGCGGCTGCCACATTTCCGGAAACCAGAACGCGCTTTTGATGACGGGCTGCAACGACGGGCTGATTTATAACAACTTTTTCAACTTCAATTCCGGACTGGGTATCGGTTTGTACCGGAGCAGCCGCAACAGGGTGATGCACAACCGGCTGGACTGGAACGTGCGCGGTTATTCGCACGGGCATTACCAGCGCGGACAAGATTCGGCAGGTATCCTGGTGTACGAACAAAGCAGCGAAAACACGATTGCCTACAATACCGCCACGCATTCGGGCGACGGCTTGTTCCTTTGGGCCGGACAATCTACCATGGACACCGGGAAAGGTGGCTCCAACGACAACGTCATTTTCGGCAACGACTTCAGCCATGCGCCCACCAACGGCATAGAAGTCACATTCTCGCGCAACCGTATTCAGGGGAATATCATCCGAGAGTGCACCTATGGCATCTGGGGCGGGTACAGTTTTGGTTCGCGTATTCTGGGCAATTACCTCGCCGACTGCAAAACGGGGATCGCCATCGAACACGGGCAACAAGACACCATCCGGCAAAATCTTTTTCAGGATGACAGCGTGGGCATTCAACTCTGGGCGCGTGAGCAGCAACCGGCAGACTGGGGTTACGGCAAAAACCACGATACGCGCAGCCGCGACCACAATATCGACCGTAATGTCTTCATTTCCGTGCGCAAACCCCTGAAAATCAGCGCTTCCAAACACGTTTCGGTCAACGGCGAAAACCTTTTTTTCGATTTCGAAACCCTTCTGGAAACACCCAAGCCCAACGACAGCCTGCGCTTCCTCCGCAACGATATCTACGGCAATGCCGATCAGATAGCATCCGTATGGAAACATCCTGACCTTACCACGTTCAAAAGTGTGAACTTCAGCCATACCGGGCAGCCGGAAAACCCATATACGCCACTCGAAATTCCGTACCGCGAATTAAACGAACCCGACAGCCTGGCGGGGGGCATGCTCGCGGTGCTACCTGAAGGTACGTTGCGCGGCCGCCGGTTTATTATCATGGACGAATGGGGGCCGTTCGATTTTCGCCGCCCCCTGGCTACCGTAGATACCGTAGCCGGTGAACAATACACACTCATGCTGCTCGGTCCGGCGGGCGACTGGAAAATAACGGAAACGAAAGGCGTGAAAAACGTGAGCCTTCGCAAAGGCGTGGTACCCGGCCAACTGACCTTCGAGCGCGATGCTGCGGAAAAAGAGTGCAGCATCGCGTTTGAATACAGCGGCGCACAAATGATCGTGACGGAATTCGGCAAAAAAGTGCCGCCCGGAACACCGTACCGGTTTTTATTTAAAGAATGATCCGACAACCCGGCTTTAAGGCCCGTGGAAGTCATCCGATGACTTCAAGTCATCGGATGACTTCCACAGGCCTTAAAGCCGGGTTGTCGGAGCGCTTACCCATCCGGCTTTTCAACAAACACACCTTTCTAAAAACCCAAACATCATGGCAAAAGTACCGAGAGAAACGCTTCGAAAAATCGTATGCACCGGTTTGGAGATTTTAATGGAGCACCAGGGGTATCCTCAAAACATCGTTTTGAGCAAGCTCCAGGCACTTGGATTTTCCATATCCGCTCCTTCTATGTCCAATATCAAAAACGAAAAGAATGTGGGGCTTCCCACCTTGATTTCGGCAGCGGAAGGCATCCAAAAACTGATACGCGAAGAACTGGACCGGGAGTACGATTTTGAAAAGCATGATTTTATTCCACTGAACACACCGGGCTGGAAACCCGGCAAGGTGTCGGAACAACAGATTCACGACGGAAACCTGGTGAAGATCCACAGCGAAGGCCGCGTATCGGTGCCGGAAAAAACAAGATTCATCGTGACAGCCCGGCAAGAGGTCGTGGAGGTAGGCGTGCGCCTGAACTCGTTTTCAAACTATTTCATTTCAGAAAACGAAAGCGCTTACAAGATCCATATTCTTGATTTGCTGGGCAGGGGAGTGAACATCAAAGGTTACCTGCTGGACCCGGAGAGCGAGGAAGCCCGGATTTACTTTGAAGACAGGGCCAGATACGGTCCTCTTTCCTATGAAAATGATTCGCTGGATGAGATCAGGAAAGTAATCAGGCGCTTTCAGTCGCTGAAACAGGAATTTGAAGCCAGAAAACTGGCCGGTTCTTTCGAAATATACCTTTACAAACATATTCCTTACTGCCTGTACCTAGCTATTGACAATGGAGAAGATTCCGGCAAAATGATGGTATCGCCGTATTTATATGGTGTGAGCCGGGCCAATTGTCCGGTACTGGAATTTTCCAAAGCGGAGCATCCGGAATTATACCGGCGGCACCTGGAATCCATGCATGCATTTATGGAAGGCGCAAAAAGGCTGATCTGACTATAACAACAGGTCACAACCCCTACCGTAAATTTACGTAAATTTATATAAAGTATTGTAAATCAATAGATTATATTTCATTTCTTTTTTTCCTCCCCTACCTTTGTATCGTTCAAACCGATGAGCAGGTGTAGCCGGGTGGTATCATAACACACTTCTGTGAAGAAGTTGTTACGAATCCACTTCGGTCGCCGGCAAGTATATCGGAACGAGTTCAGGCGCCTTTCCTTTTTCTGAGAATATGTAAAACCGAACAGACTGGTTTTGCTTGCTGCTTCACTGCACAGGCATGCCGTGGTTCGTATGCCCGTGGCCGTTTGCGGCTACCCTGCCATCCTATTTCTTAATTCAAATTTTTCAAGGGAATGAAAAACGAAATTAAAAAAGGATTCCAATGGGGTTATCAACTGGGCTTTGTGCTGCTTCTTTTCCTGCCGCTCACTTTCGGTGTGTCGGCCACACTTCAAAAGGAAGGGAGGGCTTATCCGCCGCCCCAACCATCGATCGTTAGCCTGTCATCCGGTTCCGTTTCTTTTGAATGGGCTCCGGTTTCGGGTGCGACCGGCTACAAGGTTTATTACTTCAGGCAAGAATCAATGCTCACAAGTCAGGAACAGAGCACCGATAACAAACCTGATTTTTCGGGTCTTCCTGCCGGAACGTACACGTTTTATTTCAAAAGCGTATTTGGGTCCGAATCATCTGAATACGTCGTTATCGATGACCTGGTAATCACATAATACAACTGGCCGCGGCTTCTGTGCGTATGCGCGCAGAAGCCGCTTTTGGCAGGCTTTAAATATTGTATCGATTAATCTGCTTCAAAAGCCACTCACGGAGATAAATATTGTTTTTCTTCCTGATGCGCCCCCTTATAACATGCGCCGGCGTTTTCATCAGCAGAATCATTTTACATATTCTGACAAATTCCAGTATTGCCTGAACGGCTTCCGTTTTGGGTTTGGCGCGGGAAAGTACATTTTCAAAAGCCAGGCAGTAATCGATGATGACGCTGTATGTAAAACGGGTTTCCATGTACGTTCTTAAAACAAGGATTTTCGAGCGATATTGATCAAAAGGAAGTTTGAATTCCGTGCGGTGGATCAAATCCAGCACCTTGTCAAATTCGCCGTTTTCAAATAGAACGCTGGCGTTGGCAAGCGCTACCGTGTTTTCCTCGAACTGCCTGCCGTATTTGTGTATAAAGGTGTTTACCCAGTCGAAGTGTTTCAAAGTTGAAGCGACATTGGCGATATTCAGGAATTGCGCGGCCGACAATGCGCCCTTTTTGTCATAAAGTCCCTGCTGAAGGGTGAACTTGTGAAACTGGTGCAGTTTTTCAGCCCATACGCTTTCGGAGCCTCCTGTACGGAGTTTGTGTGCGAGGAAATTATGCAGGTGGGTGAATATGGGAGATAATTCATCCCGGTGAATGTCCTTTAAGTGTTCCGACAGGTTTCGTTCGACCCGGTCATAAATCGACTGTTCTTCCGTAGAGATCAGTTGAAAAACATCGCGGTAAATTTCAAGCAGCAGCAAGCCGGCCTGGGGAAGTGTTTTTATTGGTATCGGTTCAGTCGCTTCGGATTCGGGCGAGGATTTTTCAGGCCGAATTCTTTGGGCTGTTGCCAGCGTGGAGGACATCTTGAGGTACACTATTTCACCGTAAATCTTGAGTTCTTCTATACAATTGTGCATGCCTTCGATATCCGGTTTGCGGGTATTGAAGCAGAGCTGCTCAAACTGCGTGTGAGTAGCCACCATGTAGGGGATATATGCATTGGTGCTCGATCGCTCTTTTATGGAAACAGTATCCTTGTACAAGCTGGCTGCTTCTTTTGCAAATTCCTTTTTGAATCCGCGGTCCCTCAATGCTTCTATCCACAGCAGCCGGTTTATAAAATCATCATTTGCGGCTTTTTCAAGGGTGATAAATTTTTTGAGAATCAGGTAAAGATCCGAAATAGAGTTTTGCAGGTTGGTTCGTTTGCCGGCCTCTGATACCGACGGCGACCGGAATATTTTTTGGCTGGCATAATCGATATCCAGTTTTTTTTCATCGGTAAAATCAGGATAAAAACGTTTCAGGTATTCGAATACCTGGAACACAATACTGTCTTTTCCCCGCGTATCCCTCAGGTGTTTTTGAAAAAGAACAAGTTCTTCCCGGTTGAGGGCTTTCAACAAAGAAAAAAGTTTGGGTTTACCCATAATGAAAAATTTAATACATGGTTGAAAAAAGAGCGGCTTACTGAAACGTATGAATATTGTTAAAAAATGACTGGCAACCAAGGAGTATTTAAAAAAAACTAGTTATAATTGATTGATTTGCAAATATCTATTAAAAAATTCAACCCATACGGCCAACAATTATTTTTCGCGAAAAAAATATGCTGCAACCCGTGAGGTGGTAGAATTGTATAAAAAATATGGGGAAATGTTGGTGAAATGATGATTTTCCGATAGGCAGAAATGACAAATTTTGCACAGCATTCAATAGAAAAGGTATACCGGATCACATATACAATTATTACATATGGAGCCCAAGAAATACATACTTGATAAATTTCACGAACATGTTCAAGTGAATTTTGAATCCTACTGTAATCGCCATGGAGTCGAGCAAGATCACTCCCATCTGGTTACCTATATGATTGATCAGAATTTGATCGCATTGCCTTACCTGCAAAAATTTGTAATTCTTCAGGAATATGCAAAATTATCGAAAGAGGTGCCCCTTTATACAAAAACCCTGCTGGTAGAGACGCTGGCACACAAATTCAATATTTCCGTGCGAACCGTATGGAGCATTTTGAAAAACGCTAAACGCTGAAAAAAACCTGATCCTGCATATCGTTTGGAAAGTCGCTTACTGCACTGGCTAATAAACCGTCCTGGAAGGACAACCTGAAACAGGTGGCCGAAGGAGCATTTAAAACATGCGTTCGAACTTCATATGCCGCTCCTGAAATCATAAACCGAAGAAATATTTACAAGACTTATCCTAACATGTTAATTTAGTGTTTTAATTAAGTTCGTAGACATTTGAAATGAAAGTACTCATTCTTACGCCGCTGCCCCTGGAATACGACGCTGTCGTTCAACATCTTACTGGTGATCGGGAGTCTTTTGTCCGGG
>JAKQJD010000401.1 GCA_029561355.1 Bacteroidota bacterium
AAAGACGGATCGCGTTATTCCTTCAATATCAATCGTTTATCTTCCAATAAGCAACTGGCGGCAGGTACTTTTGCATTTGATGCGAAGAAATATCCAGGCGTGCATGTGGAGGATTTGAGGGATTGATAGAGAAAGGAGAACGTATAAAGTTTTTCGCAAAGAAATAGCCTTGTCGTTCCGCGGAATGATAAGGCTATTTCTGTTTCAAAAGCGAATGGAGCGTTTATTTATCAGAAGTATTCCCATTTTCCAGCAACCTCTTCAATGGAAAAACAGCCAGTGAAAGCACTGCACCCAGCGCCAAAAAAGTAACCGCGTCCGTCCAGCGCATCGTAGCGGGCAATTTTCCGCTGAATGCCAATCCGACAAGCGTCAACAGCAAGCCTGCTAATATACCTCCGGCTGCAAAAATCCGCCTTCTCCACGTTGCCTGGTGTGTATCAAAGATCTGAGCGGAGAAAAAACCGGCCGCCTGCAATGCAAACCAGCCGGAAGCCCAGGAAAAAGAAATAGTGGTCAGGAAGATCACAGCCGCCCATACACCTTTTCCGGTGCGTTGTGGAAACACCAGTGGCAGTGCCCATAAAGGAAGCAATAGCGGGGCGGCCTCTCCTACCCTTCCCAGCCAGCCGGCAGTCAGACTGACAACCAGCACGGAAATAGAAATGAGGGGGAATAATTTTTCCTGTTCCGCCCTGGCGCCAAAAAGCAAGGCGCCAAAAACCAGTAATGCCAGTAATCCGGCGCCGATGGGGTAATATGGCGATTCGTCGGTATGGTACCGGCGCTGGAGCGATTGCAATTTCTGGGAAAGGTCTTGGGTGACAATTTCCCCGGGTTGGACCACCTGTTCCCCCTGATGCACCACCACGCCGGTACCGGTAACGGCTGCCATTTTGCGGCGTTTATGCACAATCGTAAGAGAATCACTGAATTGTATATTGATAGCCAGCGATTTCTCCAGCAACGGGAGCAATAATTCCGGTTGCCGCAAAGGGCTGAACGGAAGCGTATCCGTCAAAAAACTTTTGGCGTGGTTGATGGTACCTACTTCCGCAACAGGCACTTTTTTTTCGGAGTTGGGCGTAAGGAGGTAAATAAATCCGGGTGTATCCCGGAAGGCCTCTTCCGCAGGATCGGCAATTCCGCGGCTGTAAATAATATCGAGCATCTGACTGCCGAAGGAGATGTAGGCGGCCTGGTTGCGCACCAGATCGTCGAACTGCGTATCGTGTCTGCTGATGTCGGCTTGCTCCGTTACGAGCCGCGCAAAACGTTTTTTTTGTTGCCGTGCAACGTCCGGGTTCAGGTAAAAATAGGGCGCATGCTCGGTATTGACACGTTCTACTTCGGCACGAACCTGTTCGTCCGGATACAACACCTCGAAATCAAACGGCGCGTGCAGGCTTCGGTAACTCCAGGGCTGCCCTTCCTGAAACCTGTACGGAAAAACTTCGTCGCGGGGCATCAGTACCGCAAAGACAGCGGCGCAGAGGCCTGCCAGCAGCCAGTAGCGGCGCGGAGGCCAGTTTGCCTGTTGCGATAAAACCGGAAATGATTCGAAAAATTTGCCCTTAAACATGTCAGACTTACTTTATTTGCTTGGTTTCCGTGCATTCCAGATCACTTCTTCCGCCCCCAGGTCGTGGCTCAACTGTCGCGCCAGCATAAAAAAGTAATCGGACAGGCGGTTGAGATACTGTAGAACCAGCGGCTCTACCGGCTCCACCTGATCCAGCGCCACCACCAGGCGTTCCGCCCTGCGGCAAACCGTGCGGCAAACGTGGCAAACCGACACCGAAGTATGCCCGCCGGGTAAAATGAAGTTTTTTAAAGCAGGCAATTGCGCATCCATTCGGTCGATTTCCTGCTCCAGCATCGCAATATCCGCTTCCACAACATCGGGTGTGGGCGGATGTTTTTCCGGGTCGCTGGCGAGCGCAGCTCCAACGGTAAACAACCGGTGCTGTATTTCGTACAGCACTGCACGGTGACTGGGCGATTCGATGGAATCGCGCAGCCAGCCGGTAAAGGAGTTCAGTTCGTCCACCGTACCGTAGGCATCCACGCGCAAGTCGTTTTTTGCCACACGCTTGCCGCCAAAAAGTGCCGTTTGGCCCTGGTCGCCGGTTTTGGTATAAATTCGGAAGGCCATGTTGTTGTTGTTGAGAGGTTGAGTTGTTGAGGGGGCTGTAGGTTTATGGGTTTATGGGTTTATGAGTTTATAGGTTTATAGGTTTATGGGTTTATGGTTGATAAGGTTGATAAGGTTGATGAGCGCATGAATATCAACCTTATCAACCTTATCAACCATAAACCCATAAACCTATAAACCTACAACCCATAAACTTCCCGCAAAGGTGCGGATTCCCGTCGAATGCATTTTCACCTAACGCTTTTTTGTTGTCGCCGAATTCATTACTTTTGCGCCGCTTTTGATCATTACAATTTCAATATCACACCAATTATGGGACGCGCGTTTGAATTCCGCAAAGAAAGAAAAATGAAACGTTGGGCCGGCATGGCCAAAACATTCACCCGCATCGGCCGCGAAATCGCGCTGGCAGTGAAAGCCGCCGGCCCCAGCCCTGAATACAATTCGCGCCTGCGGATGGCTATTCAGAATGCCAAAGCGGCAAATATGCCAAAATCCAACGTCGAAAATGCCATTAAAAATGCGGCAGGCAAGGAGGCGGAAAACTTTCAGGAGGTCATCTATGAGGGTAAAGGCCCACACGGGATCGCTATCCTGGTAGAAACCGCTACCAACAACCCTACCCGTACCGTCGCCAACGTACGCATGTATTTCGACCGCAGCGGTGGCGCCCTGGGCAATTCGGGCAGCGTCAATTTCCTGTTCGACCGCAAAGGCGTTTTTAAAGTGAAAGCGGAAGGCCACAACTGGGACGACCTGGAACTGGAACTCATCGACGCAGGCCTGGAAGAAATCAAACACGAAGACGAGGATGTGGTGCTCTATTCCACGTTCACCGATTTCGGTACCATGCAGAATGCACTGGAAGAACGCAATATCGAATTGCTGAGCGCCGGCCTCGAATGGATTCCGACCAGCATGAAAAAACTCGGCGACGCGGAAGTAGAACAGGTGATCAAACTCATCGACCGCCTCGAAGAAGACGATGACGTGCTGAACGTGTTCCACACAATGGATATGTCGGAGTAATATTTGAAAAAAGATCAAAAAAGCCCCCGGAGCGAATGCTCCGGGGGCTTTTTTTTGTCCAAATCATACTGACAGGCAGGAATGGCTTTTCAAAAAGGCGGCAAAAAAGCGCAGGTTTTTTACATTTACCCTACACTTAAATGCCCTCTTATGCAACAAGCCCGCCAACTGACAACAACTATTTTATTCGTGCTGAACAGTTTACACGCCAATGCCCAAAACTTCAACCGGCCCGTTCCCGCAGAAGTTTCTCCCTACGAATTCATCCAATACGACACCACTTTTCACGGCTTTTACCTCACGGCCCCTTTTCCGCTCGGTGCAGCCATTGCCGACTCGCTGGTAAACAAACCTAAAACGGCCATGGTCCTCGATGCCCAAGGTTACCTCCTGTGGTATGCGCCGCTGTTCTCCCAGAATCTGCTGGATTTCAAATATCATCCGGCACAGCAACAATATTCCTGGATCCATTACAAAAGTGCCGAAGACATCCGCTTCACCCTGCTGGATGCAAACCTGCAATTGACAGATTCATTTACAACCGTGAATGGCATCCTGCCCGACTTGCACGAGTTCCGGATCACCTCCGATCAAACCTACCTGCTTTCGGGCATCAGCGACAGTATCATGGACCTGAGTGCGTATTCTTTCAATGGTGTGCCGGGTAGCAGCCAGACGCATGCGATCGGTTTTGTGGTGCAGGAATTTGATGAAGCGCACCAGTTGCTTTTTCAGTGGAATAGCAATGACCACGTGCACCCCACAGAGGCTTACGAAAATTACGGGTATTCGCCGGCTGGGTTCGATTATGCGCACGGAAATGCAATTACGGAGCATCCGGACGGCAGCCTGCTGCTGTCTTTTCGAAATACAAACGCCATTTACAAAGTCAACCGGCAAAACGGGCAGGTGGAATGGATACTGGGCGGAAAATCGAGTTCTTTCACTTTTCCGAATGACCCGGGATTCAGCGCGCAGCATGACGTTCAAATACTTCCCAATGGCAACATTACCCTGTTCGACAATGCAAACATGGCCGCACCACCCAAAATTTCCAGGGCTGTGGAATACAGCCTCGACACGATGAACTGGACAGCCAACAGGGTGTGGGAATACAAATACACGCCCGGTTTTTTGAGCCCTGCCATGGGAAACCACCAAACTACGGCCGACCGGTTTCATTTGATCAACTATGGACTCAACTACCGCCCCAACCCAAGTTTTGTGCTGACGGACGACGAGGGAAACCTGCTCAGCCAATTGTTTTTTCAGGACAGCCTCGTGAGTTACCGGTCTTTTATTTTTGAATTACCCATGCAGCAGATTGCCAGACCAGTTGTTTCATGCAACCAGGAAAACGGCGTATTGACTTTATCGGCCCCGGCAGGATACAACCGGTATGAGTGGTCTACAGGTGAGAGCGGCGCTGCCATTTCCATAGATCAGCCAGGCGAATATCAGGTTTGGGTAAATTACGGAGCGGGCATGTTGGGGTCCGCACCTTTTGTCGTTTCCGATTTGGCCAACGCCTGCCAGCCGAGCGGTACTGCATCCCCCTTACTTATTGAAAATAAAACAGTTACAGGATATTACGATGTGCTGGGAAGGCAAATAGAGCGGCCGGTGAAAGGCAATTTATACGTCATTCGGTATAGCAATGGAACGGCAAAAATGAATTTTTGCACAGAATGATACTTGCGTCAATTCCAACGCGCTTTGCCGGCCGCATAAATAGTACCCAGCAATACAAGGATCCAAATGGTTGACAGAATCGCCACGGTCCAACCATGTCGCCCCTGCTCCCTCAGGTACCAGGTGATGGCGGTTGTGCCCGCGAAAAAAAGGATACCCAAAACCGAATACACTTTATCATTGGACTTTAATGCTGCCCCCGGCGCCAGCCCCAGAAGTGTCACAATCAGTGCAAAGCAGATAACCCCGGAAATGAACTGGTGAAAACCGTACAGGACGTTGGATGCAGTATTCATAGGTTTGGCTTATTCCAGAATGATAACGGAGCAGGAAGAAGTTCCTGATTTTCCGGTAAGAATCAACCAGTAGTTTCCGCCAGATTGTCTTGTCAGGTTCAGTTCCGCCTCTTTCGAAGGCATGAAAGACCAGTCCTGCACCTGGGCGCCATCTGCATTGATCAGCATGGCTTTTTCAAAAGGTTCATCCGCCTTTACCCGTAGCACATGTCTGGCCGGGTTGGGGCTCACTTTAACGTTGAAATTGTATTGCCGGACTTCGGAAGTGGATACCGTGGAAACCCCTTTTGCAAACGTGTATTCCCCGGGAACCAGTTGTTCGATGCGCACAAAACCCCAGCGGTCTGTGGTGGAATTCAACATGTTTTTAAAATAGTTCGGAAATTCCTGCCACGCTTGCCCCGGGCCGGATCGGTACAGCAATCGCAGACTGTCTTCCGAAGCGCTGGTTTGAGCAAACAACTCGTGATCCAGTTGATCGAGGGCGCCGCGGCCGTCGTAAAAAATATTGGCTGTGGCGTCAAAACTGTCGGGCAGTTCACCGCTCACGGTCCAGTACCGGTTCGTCAGTTTATAATGGAAAGGATTGGCGGTTCCGGCTGTATCCGGCATCGCAAAATGGTATTCCACCCGCAACAGCGCCGAATCCTGCAAGGCATCCACTTTTACGTCCATTTTGGCAGGTGAAAAAGAATACTGGCCGGGACCGGTCAGCACCAGTTCCTTATCAGCCTGGGCCAGCGTCAGTTTCAAATTCGTATTGAGCCAAACGAACTGCGGCTGAAAAGGAAGGTCGAATTCCAGCACGCTGCTTTCGCCGGAAACGATCGCCGTTTGATCGTGGTGCTGCCAGTTGGCGTCTACAAACGTGCATTCGAGCGGCGCCTGCTGGTAAAAATGCGGGGCGCCGCGCAGTTTCTGTTTAATATAAACCGTTACATGGTATTGGTTTCCAACAGGTTGTACAGCAAATGAATCTACCGAAAAATGCGTAAATCCGCCGTTGAAGACCCAGTCGTCAAAAAAAGGATCGAGGTTCCGGCCGGTAGCCGTTTCCAGTTTATCGCGAAAATCGGCGCTGCTCCAGTCGTCGAATTGTGTTGTTTCCAGCGCGTATTGAATGCCCGCACGGAACAAGGAATCACCCAGATAGCCACGCAGGTTATGCGCGACCACCGCTCCTTTTTTATACACGTGATCGCCGTACGTCAGGTCGTGCGGCAGGCCCGAAACGGCACGGTAACCGTCTTCGTTGACGTGCGTATTTTGCAAAACATTGAGAAAATTGTCGCGTACAGCCTTCTTATAAGCCGTTTCTCCATAAATCGCTTCGGTAAAAAGATGCTCGGAGTAAACGGCCCAGCCTTCATTGAGCCACATATCTTCCGGCGTGGTGCAGGTAGCGAGGTCGCCCCACCAGTGGTGGCTCAATTCGTGGGCCCACAGCGTTTCCATTCCCACCGTGCCGTCGATGGCCGAACGCATGATAGCGATATTGGTAGCATGCTCCATAGCGCCCGAATTGAAAGGCACCAGAGAATATCCGATTTTGTTCCAGTGGTATGGTCCGAACCAGTGTTCGAAAGCAGTGATCGCCTGCGGTAAATGCTGGAACGTGCCGGCGACTTTATTGGTATCCGAGGCAACAGCGGCGATTTCCACGGGAATTGCACCGTTCATGCCCGGATAATTGCGTTTAAAAGAGGTATACGGCCCACTGGCGAAGCAGGCCAGGTAGGACGGAATTTCCTCGTCCAGTTTCCAGTACCGTTGTATCAGTCCGCCCGGGAGCGCGGTATCGGAAATCAGAGCGCCGTTGCAGTAGGCCGGTTTGGAAGCGCTTGAAATGATGATAAACTCGAAACTGCATCGCTCTACGAAATTATCGAAACAGGGAAACCAGGCGCGCCCGAAACTGTGCGGATCGGCGGCAAATCCCACGCCGAGGTTATAAAAATAGCCGTTTTGGTTCAGTACGCCGCCCCAGCCGCTGTCGTCAGTTACCGGAGTGCCGTGGTAGACGATTTTTAACTGAAGACTGTCGCCGGCTGCCAGTGTGGCTGGAAAATTTACCAGCAGTGAAGATCCTGT
>JAKQJD010000408.1 GCA_029561355.1 Bacteroidota bacterium
GATTACATGATTACATGATTTTAGATTGGGTGCGTTGCTCATGACCAAGATGATAACGCGGCACAGAGCAACGCACCCAATCTAAAATCTTAAATCATGTAATCTTAAATCTTAAATAAAAATCCGCCCTTTGTGCCCGATACTCCCCATTCTCCTTTGCCCGCTCCCAATACTCCTTAAACACCGCCGCCGCCCGCGCCTTTTCATTCGTATCCGCATCCGCCTGCCGTTCATTCAGCGCGTTGCCTTTGTGCGGACTACCGGAAGAATACGGGTAGGGTAGGGCGTTATTGTTGTCGTCGGGTTCGCTTTTGTATTTTTTTCCGCCCTTGTAATTAGCGTAGCGCCGGGCGCGGGTGTAGCCCATTTGCAGGAATTTTCGGGCCATATCGGCGCCGACGAAATCCTTTTCCTGGAGGTATTGCTCGAACATCGCATAAATCGCCGCCGCCGATTCGCGGGCGATTTCTTCCGTTTTAAAACGCCAGTGCGGGAGAATTTCCGACTTGTACGGTTCCACCAGCAGCACGCCCTGCTCGCCGCGGCCGACGCGGTACAGTTCCGGGTGGCGGCGAAAATCAACCGTTTTAAAGTCGAGGTCGTAATTGAAGGCCTTGGAGGGTTTCATGTGAGATTAACATTGCGTTATTGCAAATGGTTGACTACGAGGCGAGTAGGTGAATTATTTTTGGCAGAAACCTAACAGCCTGTCCCTATGCGATACATTTTACATTTACTGCGATCATTTTTTCCCGGCCTTCTGTTCTTCCTGTACGGCCCGCTTGTGTTTTCCCAAAATACCCGCCAGATCAGGAAATACTACGAATGGGTGAACAAGGCAGAACTGGCCATCACCGACCGGCATTACGAACAAGCCCTGCACGCCTACGATAAAGCCGCGCGTATCAAAACACTGTTTTCCTATGATGCCCACAATGCGCTGATGAGCGCAGTAGAACTAGGGAAATATGCAAAAGCCGTTCGATACGTAGAGCAACTGGAAAGCAAAAAAGGTATTCCCAGGGCGTTTTTTGCCCAGCGAAAATTTGAGCCCCTGCGCCGGTCGAAAGAATGGGCCGCATATGCCGCAACGAAGCAGCCCGCGCCCGCCATCGATACCCTACTGCGCAAAAGAATAGACGATCTCCTTGTGCTGGATCAGAAATACAGGGGCGATAACCTGAAATATGCCGATTCTATCAACCTGGCCGATTCCATTATTCGTCTGGAAATCAATGAGATATTACAACGTTATGGGTATCCCTCCGAAGATATCACCGGCGTGTGGATGCACTCCGATTCCACCTTTTACCTGCGTTCTCCTTTCGATATTATGCTGTTGCATGCCGTCAAAAACGGGGCCGACGACCTGGCGCCGACGCTGCTGCAATCGATTCGGAAAGGCGATATGCATCCGCTCAAATTCGTGATGTTGTCGCAGTTTTTTACTACCCCCAATGCATATGCATATGGCTGTAGCGGCAGCAACCAGGTAGTGTACGTGCAGGTGGAAAAAGAAATTTTCACTTGCTGTTGCGACCGTGAAAAGGAGATCAACGCCAACCGAAATGCCATTTTTCTGGAGCCGGTGGCGGATTTGAAAAAGAAAATCGAGTTCAACTACCGGCTCGACAAGCGCTTCAAACTCAACGTGAGCAACGCGACCAGTTACCTTTCCTACTCAAAAAACGTGGAGGAAGCACGAAAAAACGTCATGGCGCAAAAGGATTTTATACTCTTTAAAACGCTTCCGTCCAATACGTCGTATTATTAGCATATGCAGACAGATATTCTTTGGACCGGGCAACTGTACCATTCGCAGGAAAACTGCCGCCTCGTTTCTACCGAAACCGGCTGGGAAGCTACATCCGTCATTACCGGCGTACACGAACATCAAAACTTTCGGGTGGAGTATTTTATCCGGACCGGCTTCGGCTGGGAAACGATCCTGGTGCAGTTGACCGCCGAGCTGGGCGACCGCTCGGAATCGATCGTTTTGCAAGGCGACGGCCAGGGCAACTGGATGAAAAACCAGGCCGAGGCGCCCGAATTCGAAGGCTGTATCGACGTGGATATTTCGCTAACGCCTTTCACCAACTCCCTGCCTATCAACAGGTTGCGGCTGGAGAAAGGCGAAACCCGCCCGATCAAAGTGCTGTATCTCGATATTTTCAACACAACGGAAAAATCCGTCATCCAGCATTACACCCGGCTGTCCGATAACGAATATAAATTTGAAAATGTGCCCAATGATTTTGAGGCCGTGATTCGTGTAGATGCGGAAGGGCTGGTGGAAAATTACCCCGGACTTTTTACGAGATCCTGATGCCGAATGGGTGAAAAGTTGAGGCCCGGACAAATGAAAACTATGCATTACCTTGGGCCCCGCCTTTACTATTTAAGCCCAAATCTATGCTTTCCGACATCGAAATCGCACAATCCGCGACACCACAGCGAATCATTCCGCTCGCCGCCGAACACCTCGGCATTCCGGAAGAAGCCCTCGAACCATATGGCCATTTTAAAGCCAAGGTCGACCTGCATTACCTGAATCAGTTGCCCGAGCGGCCGGGCAGTAAACTCATCCTTGTTACCGGCATGAGCCCGACGCCTGCGGGGGAAGGAAAAACCACTGTGAGCGTCGGGCTGGCCGACGGACTGAAGCATATCGGTAAAAAAGCCATGATTTGCCTGCGCGAACCCAGTCTCGGGCCGGTGTTCGGCATGAAAGGTGGAGCCGCCGGCGGCGGTTACGCTCAGGTGATTCCGATGGAAGACATCAACCTGCATTTTACCGGCGATTTCAACGCTATTGCCCTGGCCAATAACTTGCTTGCAGCGCTGGTCGATAACCATATTCACCAGGGCAATGCACTCGGCATCGACGCCCGCCGCGTCACCTGGAAACGGGTGATGGACATGAACGACCGCGCCCTGCGCAACATCGTGACGGGCCTCGGCGGCACTTCCAACGGTTACCCCCGCGAAGCCGGTTTCGACATCGTGGTAGCATCCGAGGTGATGGCGATTTTTTGCCTTTCCACATCCCTGGCCGACCTGCGCGAGCGCCTCGGCAAAATCGTGATCGGGCATACCTACGACCGGAAACCCGTGACGGCCAGCGACCTGCATGCCCACGGCGCCATGGCGGTGCTGCTGCGCGACGCCATCCAGCCCAACCTGGTGCAGACACTGGAACACACGCCCGCTTTTATCCACGGCGGACCGTTCGCCAACATCGCCCACGGCTGCAATTCGGTGATCGCTACCAAAAATGCCTTGAAAATGGCCGATTATGTGGTTACGGAAGCCGGTTTCGGCGCCGACCTGGGTGCGGAAAAATTCATCGACATCAAATGCCGGAAATCGGGACTGCGCCCGGATGCAGTGGTACTTGTAGTTACCCTGCGTGCGCTGAAATTCCACGGCGGCGTGGATTTGAAAGAACTCAACCAGGAAAACGTGCAGGCTGTGGACCGGGGATTTTCCAACCTGGAGCGCCACATTAAAAACGTCCGCAAACACTACGGTTTGCCTTGCGTCGTGGCCATCAACCATTTCACCTACGATACGGAGGCAGAAATTGCCATGTTGCAGCAAAAACTTACGCCGTACGGGGTGCCTGCCATCGTATCGCGCCACTGGTCGGAAGGCGGCAAAGGCGCGGCCGATCTCGCCCGCATGGTAGTGGAAATGACCGATAACAACGCTTCGGATTTCCGTTTCCTGTACGAAGACAATACGCCGCTTTGGGAGAAAATGAAAACCATCGCCACGAAGATCTACGGCGCTTCCGACATTATTGCCGATACCGACATTCGCAATCAAATTAAAAAACTCCAGGAGTCGTACGGGCATTATCCCGTCTGCGTGGCCAAAACGCAGTATTCCTTTTCGACCGATCCCAAACTGCGCGGGGCGCCTTCCGACCACGTGGTGAAAATCCGGGAAGTGCGGTTGGCAGCCGGTGCGGAATTTATCGTGATGGTTTGCGGCGACGTCATGACGATGCCGGGACTGCCGAAGGTGCCGTCGGCGGAAAACATCGACATCGATGCGGACGGGAAAGTGATGGGGCTCTTTTGAACTGGGATGTATTCGGCTACGCCTTACCTGGAAGGGTAGGGACGCTGATTTTGCGGATTAAAGCGGATTTTTGTGGCCTTGCGTTTTTTATTTTTTCAACCACAAAGGCACGAAGAGCACAAAGCGTAGATTACACAACAGCAGGTGTGAAAATACGTAAAGCCAAATTCAACCCTTTAATTGTGTAATCTACGCTTTGTGTCCTTTGTGCCTTTGTGGTTGAAAAAATAAAAAATGAATGGCCGCAAGGCCACAAAAATCCGCGTAAATCCGCCTGATCCGTGTCATCCGCGTAGCCATTATTCCTACAAGCGGCGAAGCCGCCCAAATCCGAAACTCCCAAAGAAATCCAAAATTAAGAATCCGGAAATTTCTTTCTTCGCAGTTCAATTGATTGCCAAGATGAAAACGACCCGCATCATCCTCAAAGTCCCGTTTTACAAGCATCCCGCCGGCACTGTTTTCGATTTGTCCGAGGAAACGACACCTGCCAACTGGTCCGACGACACCCGCGTGCGCGAAAAACAATCGTTCCACGAACAGGAATATTACCTGCCCGACGGCGGAAGGGGGTTCGGCGTGAGCCTGTCCAGGTATGATACGGTTCCCTGCCCGGAACACGTATTCGAAGGCGAAGACCTGCGCAAAGGCCCGGCGCGTGTAACCCTTGCAGCCACAAAAAATACCGACGCCAACACATCGGAACAGGAAAATCCACGGTGTGGCCGCCTCCGCGAAGAAGACGTTTCCATTCAGATCAATGATGCTGTCCAATCGCAGGGATTCCTCATTAAACTGCCTCCATTCGAAGATATTGCCGAAAAAATGGTGCTGTTCGACCGGCTGGAAGAACGTATGATTCTGGAATACGAACTGCGGAATTACAAACACACGGACACCGAATTGACTTGGGATGTATCAGATCTGTACCCCGGTTTTTTCGATCTCGAAATCCGTTTTCCGGGCGGCTGGTACCATGTAGTGCGGTTTATCAAGTTTTTCCCGAGGTATATAGATCCGGCCAATATTTCGCCTGCACCCAAAAAGGAATGGCAAAAGGCCGCAGAAAAAATACTGAGCAACTTTCCCGGTTTCGGCGAGCCATCCGAACCGGTCGCTCCCCAACCCGAACCCGGCGTGCCGATGCCGGGCGATCTGCGCAATGAAGCGCTCGACCTGTGCCTGGAATGGGGCGAAATGTTCAACCAGCCCACCCAGGAACGTATGATGCAACGCCACCCGGATCTGACCCGGGATGCGGCTGACGAACTCGACCGCCTCGCACGCGAAGTGCGTTCGTTCGTGTACGATCTGTGTCAGCAGGAGTATGAAGGGAAACTGACCGAGCAGGATTTGCCGGCGGCTGCAAAAAGAAAATATCCCTGGCTCAATAGTACCAATACCAGCAGGATGATTAGTGTGGGGATGTTTTATGCTAGGAAATGAGGGGGCGTTTTTTGTTGATGAGGGTTGATAAGGGTTGATATTGGGCTACTCGGGGACGCGGGATTCTGTGTTTAATTGGGGCCCATTGATTTGTAGGGTGTAGCATTACAAATCCAGGCCCCCCGACGCAACACAAAATCCCCCTTCCCCGAGTCGCTTAATATCAACCCTTATCAACCCTTATCAACCCTCATCAACAACAAAAAAATGCCCACCCTCCTCCTCGGCCCCGAACTCCTCTGGTTGCTGTTTTTGCTGTCCATCAAGGGCCTGATTCGCTATACGCGCTCGCCGCGCAAGCAGATGGACCGCCTGTGGATCAGCCTGGCGAATTTCGTTCCGTTCATCGCCGTTCCGATGACGTTCGCGTTCTATCATTTTCCCGGTGTGGAGCACAGTTGGCTGCTGCTGCGCATCTGGGTTTCCTGCCTGTTCGGGGCGCATTACGTACTCAACACCGGGCTTGCGGCACACAGCGAACAAGGCCCGGGTGTAGGAACGGCCTATATATTCGGTATGATCATGATGATCGTGATGCTGGCGGCAGGGACGGTGGTGTGGGCGGTGATGCGGTTTTGGTAAGGCAGGAATTTCTTGTGTAGTGTCGGGGTGACTCAAAGAAGTGCAACTATTTGCCCATAATTACCCGGACACAGTCAATTGGGCATGTAATTCCCGTATTTCCCCCTGCGGCCCTATTTTTAGTTACATCCTGAGTTTCTTTCAGCCAATCCAACACAAGAAACGCGACTACGGATGAACGACACCAGGCCCAAGATCTCCCGCCGGCGCAAATTCCTGCGTATTGCACTTTATACCATCGGCAGTTTGCTGCTGCTGGTCGTGGCTTTGCTGTATGCGCTGACCCTGCCGCCTGTTCAACGCCGCCTGACGCGGGAAGCACAATCGTTTTTGGAAAAAAAACTGGATACCCGCGTAGAGATCGGCTCTGTCGGTCTGCGATTCCCCTATCATTTGTCCCTCGAAAAATTTCTGCTGGAAGACCGGCAAGGCGATACGCTGGTGCGGGTAGGCAGCCTGGTTGTTACAGTAGATATGTGGAAACTGCTCGATCAGCGCATCGAACTGCAAAAAATTACCCTCGAAGACGCCTCCGCCTACCTGCACCGCAAGGACAGCATCAACAATTTTGATTTCATCGTTCAGGCTTTTGCCGGTCCCGACGAGCCGAAACCCGTTGAAACGGATACCACCGCCAGTCCCTGGAAATTGCAGATCGACCTGACGGTGCTGCAACTGAAAAACGTGCATTTCCTGATGCAGGACGACGACGCGAAAAGCACCACCCGCGCGGATATCGGCACGGCAGAAACCACCCTTGCCAAAGCCGATCTCGAGAACATGTATTTCGAACTCGATGGGTTCGCGCTTGCTGACTCCGATATACGGTTGATACAAACCATGGATACGCCCGACGACGGCGAACCTGCCGCACCTTTCGGGCTGCTGCTGAAAGACGGCGATATTCAACGATCGCACCTGGTCTTTTCCACGCCCGAACTGGGTCTGGATGCAGCCCTCAATAAAACCACACTCGACAACCTGCGCATTCAGTCGGCCAACGACCTGATGAACATTCAGGCGGAAGGGATCGAAGTCGAAAACAGCGCAGTGGCTTACCGCGACCCGACCGTCAAGCCCACGCCGGGCCACCTGAATGCGGGTGACCTGGGACTGACACGCCTGAACGCCGATCTGCCGCAGTTTTCCATGCAAAACGACACCCTGTTCGTGCAGGTGGAATCGCTTTCGGGCAACGATAAAAGCGGAATTCAGGTGCACTCCGTCAGCACGATCGTACAAATGACACCCCGCGAAATTCAGGTCCGCGACGCCGTGGCCAGCCTCAACAGCACCAGCCTCGACGGCGATATTCTGCTGGTGCGCCGGGACTCTACCTTCGAACGTATGCAGGTGGAACTGCGCCACGTGAAAGGTGTGGTAGGCGACCTGCTGCTCCTGTTGCCGCCGCTGGAAAACCAGTCGGTGGCCCAATTGCGCGACATGCCCTATGAAGCCTCCGGCAATCTCAGCGGCTGGCTCGACAACCTCCGAACCGATAAAATAGAATTCCGCGCAGGCAGCGGCACGGTGGCGTTTTTCACCGGCTCCCTGCAACAACTGACCGACCCGGAAAAACTCGGTATGCACCTGAATGTCACCCGTTTGCAAACCAACCGGACGGACCTTGTGCAGTTCATGTCTTTGGGCGATACGCCGAAAGACAGTATTCTGATGCAACCCCTGCCCGCTTACGTGAATGCTTCGGGCACCCTCGATGGTGCTTTGTCGCGCCTCCAACTGAATCTGGCCGGCGAGGTAGGCGCCTTGCAAACGGGCTCCGATTTTCCCGCCGATCCGAACCCACCGCTGCAATTCGACCTGGCCGGTGTAATCACCGATGCCAGCGACCCCGACAAATTGGGCATGGACCTCGAAATCCGGAAAATGGAAGCGCCGCATGCTTTTTTCGCTTTCCTGGAGCCCAAAGGTTTAAGCCTGCCTGATCTCCTGCAAGTGACGGGCACCTTGCGCGGCACGCTGGCGGCACTCAATACTGATTTGAATGTCAATGCTTTACGCGACGGAATTACCAGCAAACTAACCTTTAAAGGCCTGCTCAACAACGTCCAGACGCCCGACCAACTGGGATTCGACGTAGCCTTCGATGCTTCGCTGGCGCGCCGGGAAATTCTGGGTTACGTACCCGATTCGGTGGTAACACCGGTGCTGCGCCTGCCCGATTTTACCCACGTAAGCGGCCAGGCAAAAGGCAGTACCAAAAATGCGACGGGCAAAATCGAAATTGCTTTGGGGAATGCCGGGAAAATTTTCCTGGCCGGAAATTTACAGGACAGCCTGTACAAAGTTGACCTGGTGGCCCAAAACCTGGAAGTCGCCCGGCTCGCTGCCGACACTTCGCTGCGACCCCTGAAAATGCTCAGCCTGAATGCCCACCTCGACGGCGAAGGTTTCGACTTCGGCGAAACCGCTAAAGTAAAATTGAATGGAAAATTCGATTCCCTCATTTGGGACAACCTGATCCTGCGCGACCTGCGCCTGGCCGCCGATGTGGAGGGCAAACGTTTTACCGGCACCTTCGAATCGCCCGATGATCGGATGGCCGTGCGGGCGTTGGTGAAAGGTGATTTCAGTACCGATATTCCGCTGCTGGAAACGGACATCAACATCAACTGCATGGACTTGCGGGAATTCGGCTGGTCCAACCGTCCGACCACCATTTGTATGCACCTGCTGTCGCAATCCGAAGGCCTGTCGCTGGATACCCTGACGGCAAAAATAACCATTGAAAACCTTGATTTACAATACGATACGGTACATGTTCGCCCGGGCAACCTGACGCTGGACCTGAAACTCGACAACCACCACAACAACATCGAGATCGTTTCCGACTGGTTGCAAGGCGAGATCAAGGGATTCTTTTCCCTGGCAGATCTTTCCACTACCATTTCCAATATTTCGGAACAGTATTTTGTAGTGGACCGGACCAATTACGTGCCGCGGGTGGGCACCGATTCTCTTTTTGTAAACCTGCGGCTGTTGCGCCCCGATGTGCTCACGACGGGTATCGTACCCGGCCTGACGGATCTGGCGCCGGTGAGCATCGAGGGTTCGCTGATTGCGCAGCGCAATTACTTCAACCTGCTGGTGCGTGCGCCGAGGATCGTGTACCAAACCTGGCACGTCGATTCGCTCACCATCCGCTCGTATGCCGGCGATTCGGCCGCTTTGTTCGTGCTGACGACTCCGCTGGTGCGGCGCGGCAACGAGGATTTTATCGAAAATGCCGAACTGAACGGGCAATTCGTGGCCAACAAAGCCGACGTGTCATTTAAAGCCACCAACGACGAAGGCCGCGACCGTTTCCTGTTTGCGCTGGAAGCCTCCATCGACGGCCCCAAAAAAGAAACGCTGGTGAAATTTGCACCCCGGCAGATCATCGATTTTAAGGAATGGGCCGTGGATGCCGAAAACCGGATACGGGTCGTACCGGCCGGTGTTGAAATTCAGCATTTTAAAATGACGGGCGACGGGCAATCCATTGAAATAGAAGGAAATACGAAAAATTCCGGTAAAAAGACCGCGCTCGACCTCGCCGTAGATATCGACCGGCTGAACTACAACAACTTCGATCTGCTGGTGGCCGGCACCCTTCGCGAACTGGGCGGCTGGGCGGAAGCGCACCTGAAAATCGGCGGCACCACCGATGCCTTGCAGGTGCGCGGCCGGATGCAAATGCACGAGACTTTTTTCACACCCGTTTTGACGAACGTGCGGTATGAACTGAGCGAAACCCCCATCGAATTTACCGAAACGGGCGTCAACCTGAACGGCTTGAGTCTGCGCGATCCGTATGGTAAAACGCTGGAAATCAATGGTAAACTAACCACCAAAGACTGGAAGGAAATCCAGACCAACATAAACCTGAAAGCCGACCGCTGGCAGGTGATGAACTCCACTAAACAGCAGAATCCGGTGTATTACGGCGAAGTGTACGTGACACTCAACGGCACGGTGCGCGGCCCGGCCACACAACCCGAAATTCAACTGGCAGTAAAAACGGATAAGGAATCCAATTTCACCTACGTGTACGACGCTGCCACCCAGGCATTGCAACATGAAGGCATTGTGTATTTTTTGCCGCCGCCGCGCCAGTACGTACGGCCGCCGATCTATGACGCACCCGTCAACGAACAACCGTTTACCCTCAGTGCCAGCATCGAAATAGACTCCAACCTCACGATCAACAGCGTGATCGACCCGGTGACGGGCGACGATTTCAGGGGCAAGGCGTCCGGCAAATTGCAACTCGATATTTTGTCGAACGGCAATATGACCCTGGCCGGGCGCGTGGAACTCGTGCGCGGCGTGTACAACTATTCCTACCAGTCGGTCGTGAAACGCAGTTTCGACGTTTCGACGGGCAGCACCATCACCTGGACGGGCGACATCACGCGGCCCGAACTCGACCTCAAGGCGCGTTACCAGTTCAAAGCCTCGCCTTATCCTTTGGTTGTCAATCAGTTATCCACTGCTTCTGCCGATGAGGCCGCCGCATACCGAAGGCCGCAGGTCTTTTTTCTGCAAACGACCATCAACGGTTCGGTGACCCAGCCGAATATTGGTTTCCAGTTCATTTACCCGTCCGCCGAAACGCAGCAGGGGCTCACCGCCACCTTCAGCAGCCAGGAAACGGGCCTGGTGGAAAGTGCCCTGAACAACGTGAACGAAGACAAAAACCAGTTGTCGAAGCAGGTGTTCAGCGTTTTGCTGCTGCGCAATTTTCTGGGCGAAACGGTGGGCGCTACCGCGACCGGTGGTGGCGGCAACCCCTTGCAATCGGGACTCACCAACTTCCTGACCGGCCAGATCAATGCTCTGGCGGATCAGTACCTGACCTGGATCGAGGTGGATTTCACTACCACGCAGGGGAGTTCGAATACCGGCGCTACCCAGGCGGAAGGCACGACCAATTACCAGTTGCGCCTGCAAAAATCATTTTTCGAAGACCGGCTGACCTTCCGCTTGTCCGGCGGCACCACGGTAGGCGGCTCCAACGGCGACGACTCGCACAGCGCGCTCGAAAACGCTTCGGTGGAATACGCGCTGACCAGCGACGGGCAACTGAAGGTCTCCGTGTTTTCGGAAAGGGGATTTGAATTACTGAATGCGTCATCGTCCAATTTGCGCAATTCGGGGGCGGGCTTTATTCTGAGCCGGGAGTTTGGTGGGAAGCGCTGAACGTATTGAAAATCAAAGCATTAAGTTTTTTGTAAAATGTATAATCGGTTTTTGAAATTTATTCTCTCCTTCTCCATCATTCAAAGTGGGATACGCTCCGCACGTGGGCTTTCGTGTTTCCGTTTTTTTTATTTAACCACAAAGACACAAAGTACACAACGCGTAGAGTACTCTTCCTTTGTGCCCTTTGTGCCCTTTGTGTCTTTGTGGTTAAATAATAAAAACGGTGTTTCTCCTGAATCTTCCCTGACAGCGTTTGATCCGGGTTTGAAGAAGGGTAGGGGGAAGGATAAAAACTACCGCAATGCCCTCTTTTTCTTTTCCATCTTTATCCTCACCCTTTCCGCCTGCACAGGCACCGGCCATCTCCAGGAAGGCGAGCGCCTCTACACCAAAGCCAAAGCCAAAGTCATCAAACCGGAAAAAGACTGGGACACCAAAATCCTGAAAGGCGACTTCAAAAAAGCCCTTATTCTGCCGCGCGCCAATAAAAAAATCCTGTGGATGCGGCCTAAACTGGTGATTTACAACATGTTCAAAAACAGCCGGGAGAGCAGCCTGGGCAGTTTTTTTGCCAACCGCCTGGGCGAACCACCGGTATTGTACGAAGCCAAAATTGCCAACCGCCACCGTGAACTGCTGGCCGAACGGGCTGCCAACGACGGTTTTTTCAAAGTGCAAATCGACTCGAAAGAGAAATTCAGGAAACACAGCGTCAAACTGACGCACGAAGTGCTGGTAAAAACGCCGCGCGAGCAAATCGACAACGTGGTTTACCCAAGCGATTCTTCTTCCGACATACTGACCCAGCGGCTCGCTACTTTACAGAGCACTTCGCTGGTGAAGTCCGGTCAGTTTTACCACCTGGAGGAAATGATCGCCGAGCGGCAGCGCCTTTCAGATACCCTGCGCAATCGCGGCTGGTATTATTTTTCGCCCGATAACCTGATTTTTGAAGCCGATACGCTGCACCCGGCGGGGGAAGTCAACCTGACGTTGCAGGTGAAAAAAGAAACCGGCGAACGCGAACGCCGGCGCTACCGGCTGGCGAGCGTGACCATTTTTCCGGACTACGATTTGTCGAAACAATCCGATTCGACCAGCCGCCGTCTGGATACGCTGCGTTTCGATTGCCTGACGTACGCATACGAACACCTGCCCCTGAAACCCGAGGTGCTGAACCGGCAGATTTCCCTGCGTTGCGGGCGGTTTTATTCGAACCGGGCCTACCAGGCGACCATTTACCGGCTGCTCAACCTGAACGTTTACAAATTCATCAATATCCGTTTCGATCAGTCGCCGCTGTCGGACACCCTGTTGGATGCGCGCGTTTACCTGACGCCGTACAAACCCGAACGGATAGAAGGGACTTTGTCGGGCATTTTTTCGCCGGGCTTTTATTACGGCACGCGCGCCGGGGTGGCCTACACACATCGCAACGCATTCCGGGGTGCCGAGGCACTGCGCCTGTCTATGGAAGGCGCTTACCTGCGTACGAACAAGGACAACTTTGATTTTCAGGACTTTATCGTCAGCAACATCACCGCGCAACTGACGTATCCGCGTTTTCTGTTTTTCAAGGAAACGAACACGCGGGCATTCAGCAATACGCAGTTCAAATTGCGGCACGAAACCAACTGGTTCAAATACGACCTGCCCGAATTGGGCTCTTTCCGACTGAGCCTGCAGCGTGTGGAAGGTGAAGCGGGTTATTTGTGGAAAAAGAACCGCCGCGGATCGGTCATACAGGAAATTAATCCGGTAAGTGTGGGCCTGCAATTTTCTACTATCAGTAACAAAGAGATCCGCCGTCAGTTGATCGCCTCTATTCCGGAAGACTCGACCGGAACCTCGCGGGCGCTGCTGACATTTCTGGAATACAAACCCAATTACACGTTTACGCTCGATCAGCGGCTGGAGCCGGCGCGGCGTTATACGCAGTATTTCCGCCAGCGATTTGCAGGTCAAGTGAGCGGCTATACCGGTAGCAAGCACCTGCCTGCGGATTACAAACTGGAGAGTCCGCTCAACATTTTCGTAGAATCGGATTACCGGCAATACCAGAAAACACACGGCCGCAATGTACTTGCTGCCCGTTTCGCTGCAGGTATGGGCATTCCGCTGCGCAAAAACGGCAATATTGCCCTGCTCGACCGCTACGTGATAGGCGGCGCATCGAGTGTGCGCGCCTTCGGACCGCGTACCGTCGGACCGGGCAGCACCCCACGCAACGTCGACACCACCGGGCTCACAGTAGGCAATTACACCGGCAACCTGTTGTTTGAAAGTAGTATAGAATACCGCATGCCGGTCGGGAAGTATCCCGAACTCGCGTTTTTTGTGGATGCCGGTAACGTTTGGCTCACTTCCGGCTCCGATGCCACAGATGCTTCGAAATTCCGGTTCGACCGTTTTTACCGGGAACTGGCGCTGGGTACCGGCGTGGGACTGCGCGTGAACCTCGGCTTTTTTGTGCTGCGCCTCGATCTGGCGGTTCCGTTGTCCAAACCTTTCCTGCCGGCAGGCGAACGCTGGGTGGCCGACAACATGCAATTCGGCGTGCGTTCGTGGCGCAAGGAAAATTTGAACTGGAATTTTTCTTTTGGATACCCGTTTTGAGAGAAGTGAGAGGTGAGAGGGTGAGAAGTGAGAGGCGTAGAGTGGACCGCTTCGCTCTAAATGTATGTTTGCTTTTATAGGAACGAGGGCTTATTTTTGGGGGCTTTCTCACCCTTTAATATTTTCCTCATGAAAAGACAGTACATTTTTCCCGCTTTCCTTCTGTTTTACGGTTCTCTTTTTTCACAAACGATTCCCGTTCATTCCTGTGCATATCACTGGTGCAGCGGTCAGGGGATTGAACAAGCGAACTTTGAATCGACCGTTTCTCCGGATGACCAGTCGCCTGCAACGTATGATGTTACCCAAACTTCGGGTGACAATGGCTGTATTTCCCTGGATTTGCCGGCGGGCACTTCGGCTTCCGAGATCGTTCGTATTACGCCGTCAAAAAATAATAACCCATTGAACGGGCTTACCACCTACCAGTTTTTTCTGGTTGCGCAGCGTATAAACAGACATATAGATGGTACGGAACCCTTTACCGAAATCTGGCAATGGTTTGCTGCCGATGCGGATTTGGACGGCGCTGTCACGGAAAATGACATTACAACGCTTCGAAACTGGCTTTTGGGAATTACATTCCCGGACAATGCCTGGCGTTTTGTGCCCAAATCTTTTGTTTTTACCGATCCGTCCAATCCCTTGCAATCTTTTCCACCTGAGTTTATCCGTCAATCCGTGGGCGAACTCGGCGCTTCCGAAGATTTCTGGGGTATTCAACTGGGACATGTGCTGACCGGCACGGCCTGCGCGGTAACGGGTACTTCGGCGCCTGCAACATTTACAACAACCGAAGCCTGGCCCAATCCTACTTCAGGCCATTTTACGGTACAGGTGGAATTGCGGCAATCGGTGGAACTGCGGGGGGAAATCTTTGACGGGACAGGCCGGCGCGTGGCGGTGCAACCGGCGCAGAATTATGCTGCCGGAACGGCGACGTTTGAGTTTCAGGCGCCTGGTGCTGCGGGGGTGTATTTCTGGAAGATAACGGATGGGGAAGGGCGGTATCAGGTGGGGAAAATTGAAAAGGATTGAAAAACGGTTTTTGAATCAGGATTCGCAGGATTGAAAAAAGGATTAGAAGGATTCCTGCTGTGGTTTCGAAATTTTCAGGATTCAGGCTCATGCTATGTGGGTATCGCGCCGGGAATCCTTTTTGATCCTTTTAAATCTTTCCAATCCTGATTCAACCTGGCCAAACCGGGGTTTTT
>JAKQJD010000442.1 GCA_029561355.1 Bacteroidota bacterium
ACACGTGGAAGGTATGGCCGCTACCACCTATAACTATTATTCCGCATGGCGGCCCGTTACCGTTTACCTGAATGGCGCCTATTTCGGCTTGTATGAACTGCGGGAAAAATTCGATTCCGAATACTTTGAAGAACTGGACCACGCGGATCCGGATTCGCTGGATATCCTGTCGCTGAGTTTCTGGAACGGCAGTGTTTTAAGACCTGTTGTGGGCTCGGTCGATTCCTTTTATACCGCTTATGAGGCTTTTCAAAACCTGAACCCCGCCAGTAATACCTTCTGGGACCAGGCCGACCGTTATTTCGACATGAAATACTACCAGGATTACATCATCGGTGAAACCTGGGCAGGCAACATCGACTGGCCGGGCAACAATATCAAAATATACCGTTCCAATGCCACCGATTTCCGCTGGCGGTTTTGCCTGATCGACCTGGAAGGATCGATGAATCCGGATGGTTTCAGTACGGCCCACGACGACCATATTGCATACGTTCTGGGCGCCAGCCCCGATAATCCTTTCATCAATATTTTTTTGAAAGGTGTACAAAATGCCCGGTTCAAAAATTCTTTCATCAACCGCTATGCCGACCTGATGAATACCGAGTACCAGTATTCCAGATTGTCAGACATTGAAAACGGCATGTTTAACCAAACGGTCGTCGAAATGCCCAATGAATACATGCGATGGGGCGATCCCAACAACATCGGCGGGCAAATGAATGATTTTTACAATAACCACCTCATATTTCAATCGGAACTGGCCGTGCGTACGGGACTGGTGAGGGATCAGATTCAGCAAAATTTTGCGCTGGACAGCCAGGTGGAGGTCACGCTGGATGTTTTTCCGCCGGGCGCAGGCAAGATCAAAATCAGCACCATCATTCCTGAAAATCTGCCCTGGACCGGCGTTTATTTCCAGGGCAATCCGGTCCGGATTACCGCTATTCCGAATCCCGGTTTCGAATTTGCCTTCTGGGAGGCCAATGCGATATTTCCCGATCACGATACGAATATTTCCGTCGTACACGACATCCCTTCCAATACCGTATACAAGGCGATTTTCAAGGCGGCTGAATCGGAAGGGCTACTGGCTTTTTCGGAAATCAACTATAATTCCGACAGTACCAGAAATGCGGGCGACTGGATCGAGTTCCATAATTATGGCGACGCCCCGGTGGATTTGTCAGGATGGAGGTTTACGGACAGCACGGTGACCAACGACTACTTTTTCCCCTCGGGTACGATCCTGCAACCCGGCACTTACCTGGTTCTGGCGGATGATCCGGATATGTTTCACAGCCAGTTTCCGTCCATCAGCGTGTACGGGCCCACGGGTTTCGGTTTTAGCAATGCAAACGAACCATTGACCCTGCTGAACACCGATGATTACCCCGTTCTCAGTGTGCACTATCAGGATGTATCGCCCTGGCCTGCTGGCGCCGACGGTTATGGCAGGACGCTCGAGTTGTTGAACAACACGTTGAATCCGGCGCTTCCCGCCAGTTGGTTCGCGGGTTGTATCGGTGGTTCTCCCGGCGGACCCTTCGTTCCGTGCACGGAGCAGATCGTTTTCAGTGAAATCAATTATAAATCCGCTGCAACGGCCGATGCAGGCGACTGGGTGGAACTGTGGAACATCGCTGCGGTGCCGGCAGACCTGTCAGGCTGGTATTTTCAGGACAGCGACAATGCGCACAACTTCCAGATTCCTGCCAATACTGTTCTTTCCCCTTCGGAAAGGCTGGTGCTGGCGGGCGACGATGTGTTGTTTCACAACCGGTTTCCCGGTGTCGGGAATTATTCCGGGCCGTTCGGTTTCGGCCTGGGCAGTACCGGAGACGCCGTCCGCCTGTACGATGCGAGCGGAAAACTGTACCAGTCCGTGGTATACAACAACGCGCAGCCATGGCCGCAGGGCGCTAACGGAAACGGATACACCCTGGAACTGGAAGATGAAAACGGCCATCTAAACGATGGAAACAACTGGAAAGACGGATGCCTGGGCGGCTCGCCGGGAACAGCGCCGGTGAGCCCCTGCGCGGTCACCGGCGTACGGGATGAACCCGCCGGCGCCGGCCAGATGCGCATATTTCCCAACCCTTCCTCCGGCGTGTTCAACATCCGCTTCGAACGTCTATCTGATCTCCCGGCGGCCGTAGATGCGGAAGTGTATACGAGTATCGGACAACAGGTATATTCCAGGACGTTTGATCGTCCGGACCAGGGCATGACGCTGGATTTGACAGGATACCCGAAAGGCGTGTATTGGGTTCGGGTAAAAGCGGGCAATCAATTTATGTATGAAATTCTGGTGCTGGATTAGGGGAGGCAGGGCAGACCCGACAAGGCTACCTCGATACCAGTATTTTCCTTGTGAAATGACAGGCATCGCCGGAAACCTGCAAGTGGTACAGTCCGGCCGGAAACCTGCCGCAGTCGATGGCAGAATCGACTAAATCGCCCTGCTCGATCGTGCGTCCGAACATGTCGGAAAGTGCGTATTTCCAGGATACGTCTGCAAGTGTTTCATTCGGGAAATAAACGTGTAAGATGCCGGAAACCGGATTGGGATACGTCATCAAATCTCCGGCGCCCGCATTCGAGCCGGTCTGGTGCAGGCCGGTGATAACGGGGCCGTCGTTCGGGTCGTACAGGTTCGCTGCCTGGTAATAAACCAGAATTGCGCTTTCGTTTTGAGGCGTAGCGCTTCCCCACAACGGCACATGGGTAACGGGAATATCGTTTCCCGTGGGTACCCCGTTCGCATCCGCCGTTTGCCGGCCCACACAAACGACGCCCTGATTCGTTTTCCACACGCCGTACAATTCCGTGTTGCCTCCTCCCGCCTGCGTCAGCGTGTCCCACACACCGACCACCAAACCGGAATATCTGGGCACATGTAGTTCGGTATCGTACACCCGCACGAAACTGTTCCAACTGCTCGATCCGCCCTGGTAAGGCTTCACCATTTTCTGATAGGCATTCGCAGTGGTAATGGTTCTTCTGCCTGCCGCAATGACGCAGACGTCGCCGTTACTGGCAATTTTCATATTATTTTTTGCCATACGCGTCGTATTTACATCCGGCCAGCCGGTATTCGGATCGGGCCACCCGTCCAGATTCGGGTCGGGATGCGGCGTGCCGAGGCCGCTTGTGCCTTCCGCCAGTTCCGCCATATAAGTGGAATGTGCGAGCACCCCGTCGTCCAGTCCGAATTTTCCCAGCCAGGAAATATGGATGTTTCCGCTGGAACCTGTAAACCGGTTTTGGAAACCGGAAGCCTGGCCGTTCGTTGCGATGGCATCTCCTTCCCAGAGATTTTCCGAGTTGTTGCCATGACACCGTGCCCCGACCACGAGGTTGTTATGGGCATAATCGATGGTCAATGCGTCGATATATTGATCCGGCGAAGAGTTGACGGTGTCGCCTGCGGGCGTAATTTCATGGTACAGGCGGCTCCACCATAGCAGCATGCCGGAGGAATCCATGGCGATGACGGCAGGTTCGAAGTCGGGTTCGCCGCCCGGCAAAACACTCTTGAAATTCATGCCGATGTAGAAATTGTTGTTCCTTTTGTCGGCTACGATGCTTTGGCCACCGTAAACGGGGGTTCCCGACAAGGAATAACCGGTGTATCCCGGACTGTTGTGGCTGGGCGAGGCGGGGTCGCACGGACCATTGAACAGGACGTCGAGGGGCCATTTCCCCTTTTTCGTTCCGCCGTTTCCATCGCTCTGATAGAGGTCGTACTCGGCGGCGGTCCAGGAGCGTAAATCGCATCGTCCCCACGCTTTCAGCACGATACCGCTTTGCCTGACCGAATCGATACTTCCCAATGGATTGGACGAAGCGGGCGTGCCCCGCCACTCTGAGCCGTTGTTAAGCCAGTGGGTTCTCCAGTTGTTGACGGCGGTGGACTTTCCGTTGTGGTCCAGACAATAGACCGCGCTCCAGTCGTAGCCGTAGGATTGGCCTCCGATGTAATAGACTTTCCCGTCGCCTGCCACGTCCCACGGATGATAGTCCTTCGGGCCTCCCGTAGCCCATATTACCCTGGACCACGACAGCGAAGCGGGAATACCGTTTACGAAATTATGATCGAGTTGGGCAATCACATACCCGCCGCTGTTCTGGTCGGTATCTGCCGTGTTGCAACTGATGTATAAATCGCCGGTAGTCGTATAGGGCTGCGTACTGGTTTTCATAAACCGGATGTCCTCCACAGCACCCCTGGGAAAATGCACCACCTGCAATACGGTTTGCAGATCCGCCGAACAATGCAAAATGAACCCGTACCGGTTGGAGCCCAGGGCATTGGGAAGGTCGCCTTCTAATGACAATTCTACCCGCTGCACCCCGGCATCCAGCCAGTCGAGGTGATCCGCGTAGCCACAAACCAGAAAAGTTCCGTCGCTCACCTGCATTACATCGTAAAAGGTTTCCTTCCCGGTGCCGCCGGCATAGGTAACCATGTTGGTTTGTGCCTGTAAAAAACGGGGGGTGAGCGACAAAAAGAAGAAGAGGAAGATGACTGATCGCATATATAAATTGTTTCTGTAAGGGTGGTTTTTACACTTTGAAATCCATTGTATTGCTGCCTGACAAATGTAGGTTTCTTTAAGAGCGTGTTCGGGATTTTTTTGCCGGGCCTGGAAAGAGGCTTTTTTACCTTTTTTCATTTTCAGAGTCACCGCTATACGCAGGGCAAACGCATCAAAATTTGACTGGTTTTGTTGAAGAAGCCGTTCTGCGGCCGGTCATGACATCGTGCTGTACTGTTCTTTTTCCTTGATGAAAAAGAACCAAAAAATCAAGGCTGTATTCAAATCCTGCGATTTTGCTACCCTTTCCGTCGGGTTCGCACCCAAACTCGCCCCTCCTGC
>JAKQJD010000448.1 GCA_029561355.1 Bacteroidota bacterium
ATCCACGAGTTGATCTGGTTTTTGCAGGGCGATACCAATATTGCCTATCTGAAAGAAAACGGTGTGTCCATCTGGGATGAATGGGCCGATGCCGACGGCAACCTGGGGCCCGTGTACGGCAAACAATGGCGCTCCTGGGCAGCTCCCGACGGCCGCACCATCGACCAGATTGTGGAAGTAGTGCAAACGCTTAAAAAAAATCCGGACAGCCGCCGCATCATCGTATCGGCCTGGAACCCGGCCGACCTGCCCGATATGGCGCTGGCGCCCTGCCACTGCCTGTTCCAGTTCTATGTAGCCGACGGAAAACTCTCCTGCCAGTTGTACCAGCGCAGTGCCGACGTGTTTCTCGGCGTGCCGTTTAATATTGCCTCTTACGCTCTTTTAACCCTGATGCTTGCCCAGGTATGCGATCTTCAGCCCGGCGATTTCGTGTGGACCGGCGGCGATACGCATCTGTATATCAATCATTTGGAACAGGTGGACCTGCAACTTTCCCGCACACCGCGGCCTTTGCCTGTCATGAAAATAAACCCGGACGTGCGCGATATTTTCCAGTTTAAATATGAGGATTTTGAACTGGTGAATTATGAGCCGTATCCGGGGATTAAGGCGCCGGTAGCGGTTTAGAAGTGAGAAGTGAGAAGTGAGAAGTGAGATGCGTAGAGTACGCCGCTTCGCCCGCAGATTTAGAAGTGAGAAGTGAGATGCGTAGAGTACACCGCTTCGCCCTTCGCCTGTAGTTCTGAAAGTCTAAGGCGGAGCGGCGTACTCTACGCATCTCACTTCTCACTTCTCACCTCTCACTTCTAAATCTGCGGGCGGAGCGGCGTACTCTACGCATCTCACTTCTCACTTCTCACTTCTCACTTCTCACTTCTTATTTCTGCCTCTGGCGTAGTGATTCATATAGCACAATCCCCGCCGCCACACTCACATTATACGAATCGAAATCGGTGGCCTGCGGGATTTTGACCACGGCGTCCGACATTTTTAGCAGTTTGTGGTGCACGCCTTCACCTTCCGAGCCCATCAGAATGGCCGTCGGGATGCTCAAATCGGCATCGTAGAGCGGGATAGCGCGGTCGCTCAAGGCAGTTGCAACCACCTGTACGCCGCATTCCTGCAAATATTCCACAGTGCTAAACAAACTGCGTACCCGGCAAATGCGGATACGTGCCAGGGCGCCGGCCGAGGCTTTCATGGCTTCTTCATTGGCAGGCGCGGAGCCGCTTTGCGGAACGATGACAGCCTGTACGCCGGCACATTCGGCGGAGCGGCAGATAGCGCCGAAATTGCGCACGTCGGTGATACCGTCGAGCAGGAGAAACAAGGGTGTTTGGCCCTGCTCGAATACGAAAGGCAACACGTCTTCGATGGAGAGAAACGTAACCAGCGCCAGATACGCCACTACGCCCTGGTGGGCGCCGTTCACCATTTTGTTCAGTTTTCCAGGAGGCACCACCTGAAGCGGGATGCCGTATTCTTTGGTCAGGTGGCGAATTTCCTTTTCGAGTTCGCCGCGTACGCCCTGCTGGAAATACACTTTTTCCACCATTTTTCCGGCGCGAATCGCTTCGGTAACCGGGTGATGACCATATATGAGGTTCTTGTCTGCCATTTTGTTGGTGTTTCGTGTCGGGTATTGGGTGTTTCGGCCGGAGTAACGCGCCCCAAACACGAAACACGAAAAACCAGACACCCATTTCCTTCCGCAAAAATAATTTTTCCCGCCGGGCTTGAGCGTTTCAAAAAATAAAAATAACTTTGCGTTACAAAGTAAATGATTCAAACGCATGAACGATACCCGACAGCAACTGGAACACCTGGCCGAAATGCGTTCGCTCATGGAGCGCAGCACCCGTTTTTTAAGTCTCAGCGGCCTTTCCGGCGTATGGGCCGGGCTGTGCGCACTGGCCGGCGTTTTTGCCGTGTATCAATACCTGGAAATCGGTCCATTCGCTTTTCAGGACAGCGATTTATATTACAACAAAGCCATTAGAACGATAAAGTGGGGAGCGGATTACAGAAGCGTGTTCGTCCTCATTGCTACGCTGGTGTTAGCGGCGGCGCTTGCGGGTGGTGTTTTTTTCACCACTCGTAAAGCCCGTATCCGCGGCGAACGCGTATGGGACGCCGCTTCCAAACGCCTGCTGTGGGCCATGGCAATTCCGCTTTTTACGGGTGGACTTTTCGGATTGGCTTTGTTATATCGCGGATATGTAGGTTTTTTGGCCCCCAGTACGCTTATCTTTTACGGCCTGGCGCTGGTGAGCGGCAGTAAATTTACCCTGCGCGACGTAGAACAACTGGGTATGCTGGAAATCGGCCTGGGCTTGCTGGGTACCTTTTTCCCGGGTTACGGCCTGGCCTTGTGGGCCGTCGGATTCGGGTTTTTACACATTTTTTACGGCGCCTGGATGTACTGGAAATATGAACGGACAGAGTCTTAACCAGGTAACCACGCAAAGGCAATGCTGTAATTGCCGGTTTTAATTGTGCAAGTACGTACATGAAAGATATACTGAGTCAACTCAATCCTGCTTTCGACCACCGCAACCGGCTGGGCATTATGTCCGTGCTGGCTGTGAACGATTGGGTAGACTACAATACCTTAAAAGAACTGCTCAACCTCACCGACGGCAACCTGGCCAGCCATCTCAAGCCGCTGGAAGCGCAGGAATACATCGAATACCGCAAACAATTCGTCGGCCGCCGGCCCCAAACCACTTACGCCGCCACGGAAAAAGGTAAACTGGCGTTCAGGGCGCATTTGGATGCGCTGGAAGCGATGTTGAAGATTGGGAAGGATATGGAAGATTAGAAGAGAGGTGAGAGAGGTGAGAGAGGTGAGAGGGTGAGAGTCCGTAGAGTACTCCGCTTCGCTCAAGCGAACTAAATGATTAGAGCAGAGCGGAGTACTCTACGGACTCTCACCCTCTCACCTCTCTCACTCTCTCACCTCTCTCACTTCTGTTTCTGCGTTCCCTTCAAAAACGGCACAAACCTGAAACTGTCCAGCACTTCCTCCCGGAACTCCGTTTCCGATAACCGCGTGATTTTGTACATCATCTGCACTTCTTCACCCACCGGAATGACGAGAATGCCGGCAGGCCAGGCGAGTTGCTGTCGCAGTGACTCGGGTACGACAGGTGCACCGGCCGTCACGATGATCTTGTTATAAGGTGCGAATTGGGCAAGGCCTTTGGTGCCGTCGCCGAAAAAACATTTGATCGTACTGAAGCCCATACGTTCCAGCAGGCTTTTTGCCTGAAAATACAGTCCTTCCTGCCGCTCGATGGTGTATACCCGGGCCCCCAGCACTGCCAGGATAGCGGCCTGGTAACCGGAGCCCGTACCGATTTCCAGCACTTTTTCCCGCGCGTGGATGTCCAGCAGTGCCGATTGATAGGCCACTGTAAAGGGTTGAGAAATAGTTTGATCGTGACCGATGGGAAACGGTTTGTCCTCGTAAGCATGTTCCTCGAAGGCCCGGTCGAGGAAAAAATGGCGCGGCACGGCGGCGATTGCAGCCAGCACGGCTTCATCCTGAATACCCCGTTGGCGGAGCGCATCAACCATACGTTTTCGCAGGCCTTTGTGGCGGTAAGTGTCGGTCATAATTCGTGCGATCTACAGTAACCCGGCCGTGCAAAACAAATGCTGCCGGATTTCTGCTCGTTGTCGCGTATTTTTTTCAGCAATATCGGCAAAAGTATGCCCTCAACGAATAATTTTGCCCGAACCCTTTCAAAATCAATTATCCTATCAATAAATCAATCAATCTGCATGGCAACTCCTATTAAATTCGGTACCGATGGCTGGCGCGCGATCATCGCCGACGATTACACGGTGGACAACGTAAAACGTGTAGCCGAAGCGACGGCGCATTTTATGAAAAAACACAAAATGAAAAAAGCCGTGATCGGGCACGACTGCCGGTTCGGTGGACAATTATTCGCGGCCGTTACGGCCCGGGTGCTGGGCCATTTTGGTATCAAATGCCATGTTGCAGAAGGTTTTGTCAGCACACCTATGGTCAGCCTCGGCGTGGTGAAATTGAAAGCCGACCTGGGCATCGTCATCACGGCCAGCCACAATCCGCCTTCCTATAATGGTTACAAATTGAAGGCTGCCTATGGTGGCCCCATGATCCCGTCGGATATCGAGGAAGTGGAAACGTTCATTCCCGATCAATGCAGCATCGCACAATTGCCTTCGCTCAACGACCTGGTTGATCGCAAACTACTTGTCAGCGTCGACCTCGAAGGCATGTACCTGAAACACGCCCGCAAAAACTTCGACCTCAAACTCATCAAATCGGGCGCCGGCAAAATCGCCTACGACGCGATGTACGGCGCCGGCCAGAATGCCATCCGGAAATTGCTGCCCAAATGCGTATTCCTGCACTGCGACGATAATCCGGGTATGCACGGCCAGGCGCCGGAGCCCATCCACCGCAACCTGACGCTGCTCAGCGAAACCATCAAAAAGAACCCGAAAATCACAGCCGGCCTGGCCAACGACGGCGATGCCGACCGCATCGGGATGTACGACGAAGACGGCAATTTCGTAGACAGCCACCACCTGCTGCTCATCCTGCTGCTGTACCTTCACAAATACAAAGGCATGACGGGTAAAGTCGTGTTCACCTTCTCCGTGACCGACAAACTGAAAAAAATGGCCGAAAAATTCGGTTTGCCCTACGAAATTACCAAAGTCGGGTTCAAATACATCGCCGAGATCATGACTACCCAGGACGTTCTCGTGGGTGGCGAAGAATCCGGCGGCCTGGCTGTTAAAGGCCACATCCCAGAGCGCGATGGTGTCTGGATGGGCCTGCTCGTGTTCGAATTTATGGCAGTCACCGGCAAAACGGTAAAAGGCCTGGTGCAGGAAGTGTACAACGAAGTGGGCGCTTTTGCCTTCGAACGCGACGACCTGCACATCACCGAAGCACAAAAAGTATCGGTCGTCGACCACTGCAAACGCCGCGCTTACACAGCCTTCGGCTCCTACAAAATCCAGGGCGTGGAAGACCTCGACGGCTGGAAATTCCTGATGGGCGACGAGAAATGGGTCATGATCCGCGCTTCCGGTACCGAACCTGTGCTGCGGGTATATGCCCAGAGCCCGAGCCTGGCCGAATGCCGCGTGATGCTCGATGCCGCGAAAGCGACGATACTGAAATAGGTTATTGGTTATTAGTTATCAGGGTGGTAGGGGACAATCTGTACAAATACTTGCCTCCCTGGCGAGCAGCCAAAGGCAGCGTGTCATGTTGAGCGCAGCGAAACATCTACAAGGAGCTGGATGGATGCTTCGCTGTGCTCAGCATGACACGTTGCGTTTGGCTGCTGGATGAGACAAGGGCAATGTGCCGATTATCCCTTACCACCCTGATAACTAATAACCAGTAACTAATAACCAACTACATGACCAGACCCGCCACGGCCTCCGATTACGACTTCATTCAAACCCTCTATTTCCACCCGCAGACCAACCCGTTTCTGTTGTATGAAATGTCGGATGAAGCGGATTTTTCTTCCATTTTTGAAGAATTACAGGCAAAAAAACTACTGCATATTTTCGAAACGGACGGTATCCGGCGCGGCATGTTCAAACTGATCCCGCTGGCTTACCGCACCAGCCACATTGCTTACCTGGGTGGCGTGGCGATACATCCCGATTTTTTCGGCGGCGGCTTCGGTACGCAGATGTTGCTGGAAATCATCGACTTAGGTCGCTCGATGGGCCTGCATCGAATCGAACTCAGCACGGCCACCATCAATGAAAAAGCCATTCATTTGTATGAAAAAACGGGCTTTCAAAAAGAAGGGGTTCTGCGCGATTTCTGCTGGCTGAAAAGTGAAAACCGGTATATTGATGAGGTGATGATGGCAAAGTTGTTAGAGAAGTGAGAGGGTGAGAGAAGTGAGAGGGTGAGAGCCGACTTCGAGTACTCCGCTTCGCTCCAATCATTCCAAACTATTGAGCGAAGCGGAGTACTCGAAGTCGGCTCTCACCCTCTCACATCTCTCACCCTCTCACTTCTCTCACCCTCTCACTTCTCTTCTTCTCTCACTTCTAATAACGCAGTGACAAGCAAGTCATTTTCCCCCGGCGTTCCCACCGTAATACGCAGGCAATTCAAACAATGCATTTCTTTGGTTCGGTTGCGCACGATAATGCCCTGCGCGCATAAATACCGGTAAATATCATCGGCGTTCGTTACCCGCACGAGCAGGAAATTGGCGTCCGAGGGAAACACTTTTTCCACGCAGGGCAGCAAGGGGAGGGCCTGCTCCAGCCGTTCGCGTTCTGCGAGCAAAATCCGCACTTTTTCCTGAACGCTATCAGGTTGTTGCAGCGCCTGCAATGCCAGGCGGATGGTCATGGAATTCAGGTTGTACGGGTATTTTATTTTGTTTAATGCATTGATTATAAATGCATTGGAAAAAGCCATGCCAATGCGTAAACCCGCCAGTCCCCAGGCTTTGGACAAGGTTTGCATGACCACCAGGTTGGGAAATTCCGCCAGCCTCGTAGTCCAGGATGGCCGCCCGGAAAAGTCGCCGTATGCTTCGTCGATGACCACCAGTCCCGGGAATTTTGCCAACATTTCCAGTATAAAATCCTCCGGCAGGCACTGACCGGTCGGGTTGTTGGGCGAACACAAAAACAGCAATTTGGAATGTACATCCGACACCGAGAGTACCGCGTCGGCATCCGGAGAAAAATCGGTATGCAGCGGCGCGCGGCGTATTTCGGCGCCGTGAATATTGGCCTGCACGGAATACATACCGTAGGTGGGGGGCAACAGCACGATGTTGTCGCGGCCCGGTTCCACAAAAGCGCGCATGAGCATGTCTATGGCTTCGTCGGAGCCGTTGCCGATAAAAATCTGACCGGGCTCTACCGATTTGAGCGATGCCAGCGCCTGCCGGAGCGGCATTTGCAGCGGGTCGGGATAGCGGGAAAAATCTTCCTCCAACGGTCCGCCCAGGCTGTTTTCGTTGGCATCCAGAAACACGGATGCGGCCCCCGTAAACTCGTCGCGGGCGGAAGAATAGGGCTTCAAAGCGGCAATGCCCGGACGCAGCATTCCGGAAATATATTTTTCTATCTCGTTCATTATAAATTAATTACACGTGAAATGCATGAAGTAAGAAATCACGCTCATCACATAAATCATATTAAAATCATAGTCAAAAAACACTGTTAAAATCATTGTCTGGAATCATCTTCCAGTCGCAGCGTCACCGCCCGCGCATGCGCCTCCAGCCCCTCCGCCCGCGCCATGGCCACGATTGCCGGGCCGATCTGTCCGAGGCCGCTCCGGTCAATGGTCTGGAATGTGATCTTTTTCATAAAACTATCCAGCGAAACCCCGGCATACATGCGGGCATATCCGCCGGTCGGGAGCGTATGGTTGGTGCCGGAAGCGTAATCGCCGGCGCTTTCGGGCGTGTAGTGCCCCAAAAAAACGGACCCCGCGTTGCGCACGAGCGCAGCCCATTGTTCCGGGTTTTCTACCTGCAAAATCAGGTGCTCCGGGGCATACCGGTTGCTGAGTTCCATGGCTTCCCGGAGGTGGTTGACAACGACGACCGTGCTGTTTTCCAGTGCCTGTTCGGCCACAGTGCGGCGCGGGAGGTCGGCGAGTTGCTGAGTCAGTTCCAGGGAAACCTGCTCGGCCAAGGTTGCGGAAGTTGTGATCAGCAACACCTGGCTGTCGGCGCCATGTTCGGCCTGACTGAGCAGGTCGGCTGCTACAAATGCGGCTTGTGCACTTTCATCGGCCACCACACACACTTCCGATGGTCCGGCAGGCAGGTCGATGGCCACCCCGTCGAGACTGATCAGTTGTTTGGCGGCAGTCACCCAAGAGTTGCCGGGGCCGAAAATTTTCCACACCACCGGCACCGTTTCCGTACCGTACGCCATAGCGCCGATGGCCTGTACGCCGCCGATACGGAAGACACGCCGGATGCCGCACAACTGTGCGCAAAACAACACGGCGGGGTGCACCTGTCCGTCGGCCTGCGGGGGCGTGCAAAGAATAATTTCCGCACATCCTGCCAGTTGTGCCGGGACGCCCAGCATCAGCACGGTGGAAAACAGCGGCGCCGTACCACCCGGAATGTACAATCCTACCCGGTCGATGGGCACACTTCGCCGGCTACACACCACGCCGGGCATGGTTTCCACGGAAATTTCCGGCTCCCGCTGT
>JAKQJD010000449.1 GCA_029561355.1 Bacteroidota bacterium
GCACCGGGCATTTACCAGGTGAAGACGGTGTTGGTGCGTGGTACTAAAACGTACGAGTTCGAAAACAAACTCGTCGTTCCTGAACAGATTTGTACCCCGTCGGTCGAATTAAAAGTCTCGGAATTCGAATTAACGACTTCCGTAGACCTGTGGAAGGGTATAAAAAGCATACACAAAGATTTTTTCACGAATATGAAAAAATTCGTGGACGATGTATTGTGCAAACCCGCTACCAATTCGTACAACTTCGACGGCGGTTCCTCCAAATCACGGCTGCCATTTGTCAACGTAGATGAATATTCCCTGATCAAGTATGCGATCGACGCCTATTTGAAAAAATCACTTGCGTTGAGAGATTCGGTAGGTTCCTACTCGCTCAACCCCTTGCCGTATTATCACACCCTCCAAAACAGTCTGTTCAAAATGCTGGACGACCAATACCCGATCGACTGCGAAGCGCTAACCAAAAGCCGCAGCGGTTTTCTGGCCATCGAACTCATCTGGAGTTACTGGACAGAACAGGCGATGCTGGTGCAGGCTATGGGAGCGGTGAGCCTGCGTTACCAGAATATTCTGGGGCAACACGAGATCGAACCCATGATGCGCTTCGACACCAGCCCCTTGCATCCGCTCAGCAACCTGCTCTGGGGCTTCATTCAGGATGAACAGCACCGCACTTCGCTGCGCCGGCGGACGTTCGAATACCAGCATGCCTACAGCCTGACTCTCAAAGGCAAGGCCGTGCCGCGGCAGATCGGGGTCGACAACCGCTCACCGTTCCTGGCGGCATTCCACAACCTGTTGCACCAGGCTTCGCTGTTTTACAAGGAATACGACGATAAAACCAGAAATCCCGACGCATTTCCGCTGCTTATTTCGCTGCGCGACGTACACCTGCTCCTGGCAGAAGGCAATCACAACGCCTACTACAACATGACCTATACGACCCGCCATGAGATGCTCACGATGCAGTACCTGTTGTCGCAACCCGAAATGCAGGTATTCCTCGGCGGACGCATCATGATGCCCTACGAACCGCACGTCGGCGCCTTGGATACGATCAAAACCGTGCAGGGCTGGGATCCTGTCGGCACCACACACTATTACGAACTGGCCAATACGGGCGAACAACTCCTGCTCAGTATGCGCTACGGCGACTGGAACAATTCCATGCTGACGTCCGAAGACGCCGGCAACTGGGCCGTCGCATTTCGCAATCTCGTATCCATTTACATCAATGCATACCGGAACGTCACCATGGTGGACCTGTCGGCCGACTCGTCGCGCCTCAGCGTCGAAGAACAGGCATTGCAACCGGCATTGCTCATACAACGCCGCATGTCGCTCAACGCGCCGAACCGCGTTTCCATGCGGCCCAAACCGGCGCCCGCTTCCTATTGATTATCTGCAAAAACGCTTTCGGAAGCGTTTTCAAAACATTTTCCACTACTAAAAAACATTCAACATGACATACCAAAATGAAGCACAGACCTGGGAATCCATGCAGGAAACCATGCAGGAATTGCAGGAAATGGAAATCCTCCACAACGAAACCGGCCATTCCGTATCCCGCACACAGGCTGTTGTCATCCGCATTCAGTTGTTGCCCTCCCGCGGGCCCATTTTCGGCCACCCGCGCCGCATTGCCGGCGCCACCGGAATTACGCAAGCCCCTCTGACCGGCAAAACCATCGTGCCGGTGCGGGAAGTGGATGCTGTCACAGGAGAGGTATCCAATGGAATCGTATACGCACCGGAAATCGGCAGCAACGAGTTCGAATTCGCTTTCCTTGGTAAAAACGCCTTGAAATTCGCTGGAAACTGGCTGGGCAAACAGATTACCAAAATGCCCAAACTGGCACAGCGCATCAATGGCGTAAAAACCCTGGTGGGCGGAAAACCCTGCCCCGGCTGCGAACGCGGATTTGCCAGTAAAATCGGGAAATTGCTGCCACGAAAACTCAATATCGGATTCAACCGCGATCCCAATACCCGGCAGTGGAAACTGGACGCCAATTACCAGGATCAGTCCGGCCGCGACTATAATATGGTAGCCGACGGACTGGGAAAAAAATGGCAAACCAATTTTACCGGACATAATGCTGACGGTTCCGACGTCAACCTCGGCATCAACCGCGACGGCCGCGACTGGCAGGGAAACGTCTACTACCGTGACCTGCGCGGCAATATCGTGAATGCCGATGTGCAGGGCTCGCCGGGCCAGTTCAACGCCGATGCGGACGGCACCGTTGCCGGAAACAACTTCGGTTTGAATGCCGCCGCAGATGGCGATAACTACAACGGTTATGGCTACATGCAAAACAATCAGGGCTACGGGGGCGCGGCCATTTCCGGACGACCCGGCCAATTACAGGCACAGGGAGCATATATCTCCCCGAACATGAACGCCAATGCCAATGTGAACTGGAACCGGGAAATGGAATCCAGCGTACTGGAGGAGGTATTTCAGGAAATCGGCATTTAAAACTGAAAGCGATGACCATGCGTATTATCGATTGTCATTGCCATGCCGGGAAAGGCGACGGTTTGAGCGGGCCCTGGGATACCAGCGCTCCGCTCAACCGCTTCCTGCAACGGTCGGCCAAAGCGGGCATCCGGCAAACCAATCTGTTCGCTGCATTCAACCGGGTGGGTTACGAAAAGGCAAATGCCGAGGTCGCACGTTTGGTCGGGTCGGACCGGCGGCGTTTTTTCGGTTTCGCATTCGTGCATTGTGTAGCCGACCAGGGGCGCATTGCATCCATGATCGAAAGGGCCGTTCGGGAATTCGGGTTTTGCGGCATCAAGGCTCACCGGCACGACGGAAGGCTTACCCGCGAAGTGTGCGATGCAGCCAGGGCTTTCGGCCTTCCTGTTTTGTACGATGTGATGGGCGAGGTTTCAGTAGTCGAACTGCTGGCAACAGAGTACCCGGATGTGAATTTTATTATTCCGCACCTGGGGAGTTTTGCCGACGACTGGCAGGCGCAACTTCATTTCATTCCCTTGCTCGAACGCCATCCGAACGTGTATACGGATACTTCCGGCGTGAAACGTTTCGACTTGCTGGAAATGGCGGTTCAGCGGGCCGGGCCGTCCAAAATACTTTTTGGTACCGACGGCCCCTGGATGCATCCTGCGGTTGAGTTAAGCAAAATTTTTGCACTTGAATTGCCTGCTGCACAAGCCCGTTTGATTTTGGCAGATAATTTTTTGAGGCTAACGCAACGCGACAAAAGATCGTAGTAAGAGCCTAAATATCCCCTGAATGGTTCATACAAGTGTGGCAGCCGAACCTGAAAAGCAGGTATATTTCAACGGGTTGCAGGTACGCCACACTTCTTTGAACAATGGGTCGGCGCCCTATTTTTCTGCGGCCAGGTGCAATTGAAGCGTCCGGTCTGAAACCTGTAAAAGAGAGGATGCTTGCTGGATATTACCCCCGGCATACGCGATCGCGATGTCTTTTGCAACTTGGGTAGTATGCTGCACGATTGATTTCAATCCCATCCCCTCATTGATGGCGTCCTTTATCATATTAGCAAAATCCGGTTGATCCAATGCAGGTCGTTGTACCTGCCTGAAGCAAGGTCTATCACAGGGAGATAAGTCTCCCAGCGTGATCTGCCCCGTACCGGTATAATTATTGACCATTCGAGTAACGACCTGCCTGAGTTCACGAACATTTCCAGGATAATCCCGTAAACATAGATGCGCCATGACAAGCGGATCGATAACAGGTCGTTTTCTGTTATCCGGCAGTAATTGAGCAAGGAATGTTTCCACCAATTCAGGAATATCGTCTTTGCGTTCAGCCAATGATGGCATACGGCATATCCAAGTGGATATCCTGTAGAAAAGATCTTGCCTGAATACCTTTTCCCGTACCATTTCCTTCAAGTCGCGATTGGTAGCACTGATAAGCCGGAAGTCTGTACGTTTCCATTGGTTGCTGCCCAAACGTTTGTAAGTACCTTCCTGTGTTACACGCAAAAGTTCCGCTTGAAGATGCGGTGGCAGTTCACCAACCTCATCCAGAAAGAGTGTTCCATTATTGGCATTTTCAAATGCGCCCTCTCTTGCACAAACAGCATTTGTGAATGCCCCCTTTTCATGGCCGAAAAACTCGCTGCCCGACAATTCCGGCACCACGGAGGAACAATCGAGCAAAGTAAGATTTTGTTTATGGGGGCGAATGTCCATTTGATGGAGTAATTTGGCGGCCATTTCTTTGCCTGTACCACTTTCTCCCATGATGAGTATTGGTGCTTGCGAATACAGGCTGATCTCTATTAGTTGGCGAAGGGTGGCAAGCCAAAGCGGACAACTTCCAGCCAGATTGGATCGCAACGAAGCATTTGCCAGGCATTCTTCAATATGAAACCACCGCCGCAACCTTGAAATCATTTGTGTACAGGCATTTGTTTCCTGCCATTGGATAACTTCATCCGCACCCGAGCCGGCTAGTTGCCAGCATTTTGTACTTTTCAAGGGCGAACTGTCTCCCCAGATAACCATTACACGACTGTGCAACGATTTTGCATATTCTGTTTCAGAGCAAACCCATTCCCAATCTTTTTCCCGGTCAAAAAAGATAAGCAAACCAGCACTTTTAATCGTTTGCGGACCGGCGTCAATTTCTGCAGAGCGCAGATGATAATGTATAGAATCAAAAGTGTCAGAGTCTGCTGAAGGAGCAGCAAGTGTAGTGAAATATTTGGCCATTGTAAAGGGGTTTAAGGTGCACTATAATTATATACTACATGAGCTAAATCGTATAGGTTCAACAGTGAAATCACTGCACTAATATGAAAAAAATTGTGTAAGTCCTGATCGGCACATCTGCAATTGATCGGGTCAGAGCAAGACAAATGTTATCGAAAGTGTCATCATAAGAAAAAATGAGACGCTACAAATTAATGCCTTTTTTTTGTAAAGTGAATAAATGTAATTACACTTATAAAAAATCTCTGGAAATGTTGCAAATCCCTTTTCTCTTTATGTCATTTTTACTTGGCATACTGTTCCTCTCAAATTGCAAACAACCGCAGCCACCGCTTACATTTGCCGGCAAAAACTGGCAACTGACCAAACAAACAACCAATCAGAATTAAGATGGGCAGCACCCGAATCCAGTACCTCGCACACGCCACTTTTAAAGTCACTACCCCGGAAGGACGCATCGTTATCATAGATCCATGGTTCACCGGCAACGATTTTATAAATCCCGAAGACCGGACACAGGACCGGGTCGATCTGTTTATGGTCACGCACGGCCACGACGATCATTTCGATTCCAAACTACCCGACATGATCCGGGCAACCGGCGCCCGCGTGGCCGCCAACAATATTTGCCGCTTCGATTTGCTGAAAAACGGGGTGGCAGCCGATTTGATTGAACCGATCAACCTCGGCGGCACCATCTCGCTGCTGGATGTAAAAGTGTCGATGGTGCAGGCTTTTCACCTGTCGCATATCAGCACGGAAACGGAAGAGATGACGCTCCCGCATCAGGCTGTGGGTTTTGTGTTGCAATTATCGGACGGCGTGAACATCTATTTTGCCGGCGATACTGGCATTTTTGGCGATATGAAACTGATCGGGGACATTTACAAGCCCACCGTTGCGGTGCTGCCCATCGGCGACCGCTACACGATGGGCGCCCTGGAAGCCTCGTACGCCGTCCGGCTCATCGGAGCGCCGCACGTGATCCCCTGCCATTACGGTACGTTTTCGTCGCTGGCGGCCGGGCCCGAAGCATTTATTGAACGCACGAAAGATATACCCAACCTCAGAATTCATGCTTTGCGGAAAGGAGAAACGCTGGATTGCAATGAAATAAAATGAACCTTACAGAAACCAGATGATTTGCTTGAGCGCATCCTGCCTTTCGCTTGAATTCAGGAGATGCCTTTACTATCACTCATTTTATCACACTACAACATGCAATTATCAAACAATAAAATACTCATTACCGGCGGCGCTTCCGGCATCGGCCGCGGCCTGGCAGAAAGATTCGTGCAGGAAGGAAACACCGTAATCATCTGTGGCAGAAGGGATTCCGCCTTGCAGGAAGTGGCGACAGGGTCGCCGTCCATCATCACCCGGCAATGCGACCTGAGCCGGAAAAAGGAACGGGATGCGCTGTACTACTGGATTTCTACCGAGCATTCCGACCTCAACGTGGTGGTCAACAATGCGGGTATCCAGAACTGGATGAACATCACCGACGGTGATTTTTTCCAGCGGGCGCAGCAGGAAATCGCCATCAACATCGAGGCGCTGATTCATATGACTTCGATTTTTTCCCAACTGGAATCATTGAACACGATCCTGAACGTTTCTTCCGGCCTTTCTTTCGTGCCGCTCGTGAAAGTGCCGGTGTATTCGGCTACCAAAGCGTTCGTGCATTCGTTCACCCTTTCGGCGCGCGAACAACTGAAACCGAAAGGCATCGAAGTGATCGAGGTGATTCCGCCGGCGCTCAACACCGACCTGGGCGGGAAAGGGCTGCACGACCAGGCGCCGCCGGTGAGCGAGTTCATCGACGCCGTTTTTGCGCAGTTGAAAGAAGGCAAACAGGAACTGACCTTCGGGTTCAGTGAAACGACGAGTAGCGCAGGGCAGGAGATTTTGCGGGGCATTTTTAATAAGATGAACCAGGTTGGCGCTTAATCCACTTTCAAAAAACGCGCAACTTCCACCCGCTCCCCGGCATCATACATTTCCAGGAAATACAATCCTTCGGGAAAATCCGAGACCGTAAACGTCCCAGCATCATCGGAAGACTGCTGCGCCAACAGGCGACCGGTCGCGTCAAAAACCCGGAATTCGAACGACGTATTTTTACTTTCCAGCACGGAATAATGCAGCATATACCGAACAGGGTTGGGCCACACGCTCAACCCTGTTTGTTGTCCTGCCACATCAATTTCAATCACCGGCGCAACATCCACCTGCCCATCAAAACTCCGGGCCAGCAGTCGGTAATAGTTCTTACCGGAAAAGGGCTGTTCGTCCAGCAGGCCATATTCCTGCAAATGGGTCGAGTTTCCAATCGCCGCAATTTCGGCCAGTGCCGACCATTGCTGTCCGTCGGCGCTGTGTTCCAAAAGGAAATCATCCACGTCCTCTTCCTGCGCAGTTGCCCAGCGCAGTTGCACTTTTTCATGGTCTTCGGCGCCGCGGAAATACGTCAGTTCCACCGGCAGCGGCGCATTGATGACTTCGAAGAGGATTTGGGTGGGGGCCGATTGTGTGGCAATCACATTGGCAAGGTCGCAGGCCATCGGATCGGTCGTATTGAAACGCGAACTGATGTAGCGCCCGTTGTGAACGTAAGCAGTGTTGCACTGTTCGAGCGCATTGACGGTGCAGGAACCTTCTTCGAGGCCCACGTCGTAGAGTTCCGATTGAATGTAAAACTCCAGAACGTAATGACCATTGGAAAGTCCTTGTAACACGTTGACAGACTGCGTGATCTGCCAGGTATTGCTCTGTGTGGCCGTGTAACACGTACCCGGCACCAATGGCGATTGTGGCTGCAAAGTCAGGGTCGACCAGCCCGGCGGCGTGGTCATGGCCGGATAAATGCGGTAATACAAAGCCGTGCTGTTGACCCGGTCGAAATAAGCCGAGCGCAAAAAAGACGCGGCGCCCGTCAGCACAAAAGAACTCACCTGCCCCCGGTCGTCGGTCACGCCATTGGGAATTCCAATGAAGAAACTGCCCGTCGACATGGCGCCCGGGCCGAACAGCACCGCCCGGTTGAGGCCGTTGATGGTCACGTAGAGTTGGTTAGCGTCGCCGCCGACGTAATTGTTGTCGAAACCGTCGGCAGCACTTGCAGGCAGGCAAAAACCTGCTGTCAGGAAGAATAACAGGTTAATAAATCGGACAAGAGGTAGGATTCGGTTCATGCGGATGAGATCATGGAGGGGCGCATGTATACAGGGATTAAAGAAGGCGCTCCTCCGGTTTGTGTTTGTTTTTCAGAAAGTCCTTAATGCAGCATAAACTACGCCAAGTTGAGAACTAGTGACGGGGTGACTTGAAGTCACCCCGTCACTACACCTGGCTTAGTTGAATCTACGGCATATAAATCCCCACAACCAAAAACACCGCACAAATCACCGTCAGCATGATCAGCAGCGGCGTAATGAATTTGAACCACACTTTCAGGCTCACATTTACCAGCGCCAGCGACGGCAGGATCATACCCGTCGGCGCCAGAAACGACATGAGGCACATACCGTAGAGGTAGGAATTTACAATTTCCCGGCCCGGAATATGCACGATAATGGCCAGTGCGCCGATGATCGGCATGGTAAGCACTGCCATACCCGAACTCGACTGGATAAACAGGGAAAACACGAAATAGAACACCAGCAGCAAAAGAATGAACAAGGCCGGCGGCACGCCCTGTATCAGTCCGGAGGTGTAATACAGGATGGAATCGCTGATATTTCCTTCATTCAGAATGATCGTGACGCCGCGCGCTATCCCGACGATAAAAGCCACGTTGAGCAGACTTTCCGCACCTTTGATAAACTCCGCAGTAAACACTTTTTCTTCCATGCGCGTGATCAGGGCCAGCAAAATGGACGAACCCAGGAACAGCGCCGACATTTCCAGCGTCCACCATTTCAGGAAAACGACGCCCGCGATCATGGTGAGGAAGGTGAGTATGTAAATCAGCAGTAGCAGTCTGGTTTTTGAAGTCAGTCTCGTCACTGTGGTATCGGTACTGATATTGACTTCATAGGGCGGCACGACCGCTCCGTCCATTTGAAGCACCAGGGAAGCGGCAGGATCTTTTTTTACTTTGGCGGCGTACCGCAGAATATACCAGACCAGCAGAGCGGTGGTAATGACCCAGAGAATCAGGCGTTCCGTCAGGCCGTCCATCCAGTTGATTCCGGCCGCGTTGGAGGCGATAATGACGGAAAACGGATTGGAAAACGACGAAATGCATCCCAGGGAGGTGCCGCCAAAAATAATGGCCAGCGGCACCAGCAGGTCGTAACCGGCCGCCAGAAACAAGGGCACCAGGATCGGGTAAAAGACGAGCGCTTCTTCCGCCATGCCGTAGGAGGCGGCTAAAAAGGAAAAGATCGTCGTCAAAATAGCGATCAGCAGCGGTTCCCGGCCCTTCATTGTCTGCGAAAGCCAGGTAATGCCCTGCACCATGGCCCCGGTTTCATTGAACACGTACATGAAACCGCCGATGATAAAGATGAACAGGATAATATCGATGCTGTCGTAAATACCTTTGATGGGCGCGTTCAATACGGCAACGAAACCCTGCCGGTTATTTTCCTGCTTCTGAAAGGTGCCGGGAATGGAAACAGGTTTGCGAATGTCGCCGTCGGTAAATTTTTGCAGGGCGATACGAATGCCCAGGCTGTCGAGCGTTTGTTGGGTGAGCGGCAGGGTCGTTTCGCCGGAGGGAGCGGTCACTACAAAAGTCTTTTCGCCGGCGGCCAGTTTGCTGTACTGCCCGGCAGGCAACAGCCAGGTACTGACGGCAGCCAGAATGATGACCAGCATCAGGATAGCGATGGGACTTGGCAGAGATCGTTTCTTCGACATGGTGTGGATTGTTGTAAGTGCGTTCGCGCAAATTTGCGATAAGTTTTGAATAGATTTGTTCAACTGCAAGGATCACCAGGGATGATTTTATTATGATTTGTGTGAAGACCATGATTACTTTGGCTGCTGAATCATGCCCATCAAACAAATCATATAGAATCACAGTCCCGAATATCCCTCTATGCATACAGGTAGTTCCTACAAACTTTCAGAGTTCCTGCTCTGGACCCGCCACAACATCTACTGGCTATTGGCCGTGTCGCTGGTTCCCGTCGTTTTGTATCAGATTTTCGAATGGGAATGGCTGGCAATTCCCTGGACGGTGGTTGCCATGCTCGGTACGGCCACTGCTTTTATCGTCGGTTTTAAAAATACGCAGACTTACAACCGCACCTGGGAAGCCCGGCAGATATGGGGCGCCATCCTCAACATCAGTCGTACCTGGGGAACGCGCTGCCGCGATTATTTCGATGACCCGGAAAAATCCAAAGAATTGATTTACAGGCACTTTGCCTGGCTTACCGCGCTTCGTTACCAGATGCGCGACAGCCGCGCCTGGGAAAACGGCGGAAAGTCCTACAACCAGGAATACCGCCGGTTTTATACCGTTCCGGAAAAGGAAACCCCGCTCGAAACCGAACTTGCGAAATACATTCCGGCCGAAGAACTGCAATACGTTTTGTCCACTAAAAACCGGGCGGTGCAACTCATGGCCCTGCAATCCAAAACGCTGAAAGAGCTGGCCGATGCAGGTGTACTGGACAACTTCCGGTTCATCGAACTACAAAAACTGGTGCAGGATTTTTACGACCAGCAGGGCCGCAGCGAGCGCATCAAGAATTTCCCTTACCCGCGGCAGTTCGCCACCATCAATTCCTTTTTTATCAAACTGTTCTGTTTCCTGCTACCCTTCAGTATGCTCCGGGAATTCGACAAACTGAACGAAGGCGTGAGCGGCCCCATGGCGGGCCGCATGATCTGGCTGGTAGTACCGTTCAGTGTGCTCATTTCCTGGGTGTTCACCTCGCTCGAACAGGTAGGCGAAAGCACCGAAAACCCCTTTGAAGGCGGCGCCAATGACGTACCGATCTCGCAAATGAGTCGTACCATCGAGATCGATCTGCGGGAAATGCTGGGTGAAAAGGATTTACCGACGGCGCTACAGCCGGTGAATAATATTGTGTTGTGAAACCTGTTCTCTAATCCGTAATCAATGGAACCTCCCCCGCCACCTCAAGCCCTGCGCTCCTCCCTTTCCCTTCAAAAATCCGTTTACCGCCTTCCAGCAGTTCCACGTCCAGCGTAGCCAGCAGGCTTTCGCTCACCTTGCCCGTCATTTCTCCCGAAAGCGGCGACGCCAGCGCGGTGCCGGCCGCCTGCTGCGCGGAGATACGAAGTTCCGTTTTGCTGTCCCGGAAAATCAGTTCCACCTGTTCGTCGCGGATCGTCAGGTGTTTGCGGGCGCCGGTGTAGGTGGCGAACTTGAACAGCCGTCCGTCGAGCCAGAACCCGCTGATGTAGCCGATAAAATGGCTGTTTAGCCAGGGAATATGGGCCACGGAGGCTAGCAATGATGCCCGGTCGTTCGTATCGAAATGGTTGCTTTGCATCCAGACGTAGGCACGCGGAAACGACGAGCCCCAGTCTTTTTCGATATAGCCTTTACCACCGCTGAAATCCACCTGTTTCCCGTCGATCGTGAGCGTGCCTTCCAGCGTATGGTGCAGGCTCACCACGCCGTGGTTGCACTCCATGAACGGCACGAAAGAATACCAGCCCATGATGCCCGGCGCGCCCAGCATTTTAGGCCAAGGCTGTATGTTTTGAAAATGGAGGGTGCCGGAAATACCCGGCAGGTCGAGGTGCATGTTTTCTGCGGAAAAATGATTGTTCCCTACCGATACCTGAAACCGGTCTGCTGCCGGCACAAATTCTTCCGCCGTGTAGCGGTCATATGTAGAGCGGCACTCCGAACCGTACATCACCTGCACGAAAGAATGGGAATCACCCTTTTCCCCGATCGAAATCCCCGGAATGAACGCCATGGCGCAACGCTCGTCGCGGCTTACCACCTTGTAGTACCAGCCTTCGAAATAGCGGTGCGTACGGCCCCAGCCATGGTATTCGTTCGGGTGCCAGAGGGCCCGGAAACGGCGCAAGAGGTTT
>JAKQJD010000459.1 GCA_029561355.1 Bacteroidota bacterium
GAATACACGCAGCACCTGAATGCCGTCCTTGCGCAGTTGTTCGCCGAAAAGTTTGGCATTGGCGCCGCGGTGCAGGTTCAGGTTGATAATGAGCCCGCGTTGGGCCTGGCGTTCTTTGGTCACAAAATTCCCCTTGCCGGCGGCCGGAGAGATCTTGTAGGCGGGCTCGTAATTGCCCGTCCAGCGGAACACCGGCAAGCGGCTCAAGGCGCTCAATTGCTGGCGGCTCACTTTTTCGAGGTAGGTGTAATTGGGGAAATACTGGTCGAGTTTCAGGCCGAATTCCTTTCGCAGCAGATCCATGTCGGCACGCAGCAGGGCGTGTTTGAACTGGATGAGCCGGTATACGGAATCGCCTTCGGAGCCTACACTTTTCAGGCGATTTTCGATGGTGGGCATGTTTTGCAGCGGATCGAACACATAAGTGTTGATGCGGATGCGGTAATCGGTGCGCGCCGTGTCGGGCGTTTGCGCGTTCAGTGCCGGAAACAGGCACAGCCACGCCAGGCTGAGCAGCAGGCGCAGGGGGGTAATAGGTTTCATGGTTGGATGATTTGGATGGTTATGAGAGAGGTGGGAAAGGCGGAGGGCCTTGCGGCCTCCCTCTCCGAGGGCTCTGTTCGGCTACGCCCCTCATAGGAATAATTGCAACGCGGATTACGCGGATAAAGCGGATTTACGCGGATTTTTGTGGCCTTGCGGCCACTTTTTTTATTTTTTACCACTAAGGCACGAGGGCACAATGCGTAGATTACACATCATTCTGATAAATAAGACGCGGCAAAAAATCTGAATATGAAGAATCGATTAAGCAATTCACACATTTCGAAGGTGTAAAATGTGTAATCCACGCTTTGTGTCCTCGTGCCTTGGTGGTTAAAGAAAAGATGGCCGCAAGGCCACAAAAATCCGCCTAATCTGCGTCATCCGCGTAGCCATTATTCCTACGACGGGTACAGCCAAACAGATCCCTCGAAGAGGGGGGGATGGCTTACATAGCCGCCCTGGTCCCCTTCGCCGTAAACCGCACAGCAGTATGCACCGCAAAATTGGCTACCGCAGCAGCGATGACGGAGGTCTGGAACATATCCTGCCCGGCCATAGCCAGTCCGACGCCGGTGGCGACCAGGGCGCCCATGATTCTCCAGGCGACCCAGTAGAAGTACGTGTTGTCGTCGTCGCCGAGTCCGCCTTTGACGAACAAAGAAGCCATGAAGCCGACCGCGAGATAAAGTGAGATTCCCATTTTTTTAAGGTTTTGAAGTGAATATTGGGTTTGTAATGACCTTAATGGAATGGGAGGGGGAGGGCGTGAACTGGGGAAGGGGATTTTTTTGGTTGACGGAGGGATTGTTCAAATCATGGCCACCATATAAATCACATATAGAATCATGGTCTGAAAGACGTATTCGGGAGCCGTTCCCCAAAACCGTCGGGGTTATAAAACCGCAACAGGAAATCGAGATGCCGGGACAACGATGTCGTCGTGGTTACCGGAAAGCGCAGGTTTCGGTCAGAAAAACGCTCCAGCAGGTAGTGCATCATAAAGGGAGTGCAGTGGTTTAAAAAATTGAAAAACAAATCGGCAGCCTGCCGGTCGTCGAGTGCGGGTTCGGAGAGTCGGTACGCCAGAAGTGCCACGACAGAAGATACAAAAACACCCTCGCCGGGCTCGAAAAAGACGGCTTCTCCTCTTCCATTCGGGAGCAATTGCGGGTCGGTAAAACAACCCGGTATAGGCGCCGACCGCGCTGGCAAACCTCCTTTTTCCGTGTAGGCATTGTAGAAATCGTTCGATGCCTCAAAAGCGGCTATCATGGCTTTTTCACTCGTAAAAAACACCAGGCGCTCGCCGAAATACATCAGGTGGGCCGATTCCATACGATCTGTGATGTCGCGAAGCGATTGCCGTTTATCTTCCGGCCAGGCGTAGAACGTTACGGTCGCATCGGGCGCATTTTTTTTACGGTGAGTTTCCGCGGAGTCCGCCACGCCGATGGCGGCCAGGGTGCCGCTCACCCACCATTATTCCTGCCAGGATACCAGGCTGGTGAATACCAAAAATCCCTGCTGAATTCCCTGCATTTCTACGGACTCCCGTCGGAATTCGAAGATGCGGCCGGTTTGCCAGTGGCGAAATGAGTACAACCGTTCGTCGGCCTTTTCAAAAACGAACTCGCCGATGACGCGCTCGTTTAAACTGCGGATGTCGGCGCGCAGTGCTTCCGTGCCACGTACCGTTTCAGCCAGCCATTCCGGCGTGTTGTAGGCCAGAAACGAGGCCCTGGTTTTATACAGATAATCGTCCTGAATAGTATATAATAATTTACCGGTATCATTATGGAACCATTCGTTCACATAAGCTCGCTCTTTCATCATTTCCTCTACGGCCAGATTCATTCTCCGCTCGTATTCCGGTCCGAGCAGGTAATTTTCAAAGGCCATCCAATGTAACCTGACCTTCATTTCGAAGAAATAAACGTCATCTCCGAGCGATAGGTACTGATCAATTCCCGGAACACCGAGTCGGATAAGCGGAGGTAATAACTATCATATGCAGGATCGAAACGCTTGTATGGGCGGTATTTCATCCAGTCGGACCCGGCGACGGCGTAGACGGAGAGTTGGCGGCGGCGTTTTAACATGGCGTACTGGTGTGGGTGGTGTTGTAAGCCGCGAAAATAAGGGAAACGGGGTTTTAATAAGGGAAATGATCGTGTTTTTGCTTTAGGAGGTGTTTGAATGCTGCTTTAATAAGGGAAAAACAGATGCTTGCATTCAACGTAATTTGGGCGGACCAGGCGCATCGTGTCCTGATGAGAGCATCGAAGCAGGGCCGGCAGGGTAAGGTTTTGAACAGGATTACCGGGATTTTAAAGGATTAAAAGGATTCCAGATGTGATGTCGAAATTTTCAGGATGCGGGCACTATTATGTGGGCATCTCGTCGGGAATCCTTTTAATCCTTTTATATCCTGATAATCCTGATTCTTACTTTCATCCCCATCATAGTGGATACTGGCTGGAAGAAAAAATTACAAGTCGGGACTATCGAAAATCACTCCGGTTCCCGAACCCGTCATTTCGGTTGTCTCGAGAAGTGTTACGGTCCTGGAACGCATCGTTTGGGTTCCACAGAGAAGCGTTTAGGTCCAAAAGAGAAGTGTTTAGGTCTTCGAGAGAAAGTTTTGGGTTACTCTACCTTAATGTTTGGCTATAAGACCTAAACATTTGATCAAAACACTTAAACGATTGGGTATAGGAACCCAAACGTTTGGGTATTGGTCCCAAACGTTTGGGCTTCGGACCCAATTACTTCTCCATAGGACCTAAACGATTCGGCTACGGACCTAAATGTTTAGGTTCCAGACCTAAACGTTTAGGTTCGGGACCCAAACGTTTAGGTCCACCAACGTATACGTTTAGGTATTGGACCCAAACGTTTAGGTCTGGGACCCAAACGTTTACGTTGCGGACCTAAAAAATTAATATTGTTAATTTTATAGATTATAATATTGTATATATTAATCGAAAAACGATTTATTTCGACAATTTTCACGGGTTCATATATCGTTTCGGGACACTCGTCGGGAATGTCTTGCAGCCGGCAAACGGTTGCCCATAGATTTGCCCTATTCTTATCACCTTTTAAATTCATAAAACCCATGCCGTTTTACGATGTAGTGCAACAGCACATTTCACCCGAAGAACTGAATGCCATCGACCAGTCTATCGACGCACTCGAAAAAGCACTGGAAAACAAAAGGCGCAACCTCTCACCCGAAGAACGCCAGCGTTATGGTAGCGTGAACGAGGCCAACAAACTTTTCGTCAACAAAGTGTTCGATTTCTCCAAAACCCAGCCGGCGATGTGTAGCCCCGATGTCGACTGGAAGGAATTTGCCGATGATTACCAGGACCGTGTGTATATTGAGACTCGACTCAACCGCCTCAAATCACTGGTGGAGATCATGGAGAACAGCAAAATCCTGCACGACTTCGACAATTTCCAGAATGCGCTGATGGATTATTCCTACACGATGTATAAAAAGGATACCGAAGCGGGCGGATACGTGACCAAGTACAGCGAATTGAAGCAGTTCTTTCCACGTACCGCTCCGGGCGCCGGTAATGGCCCGGTGGTAGAAAAGACCCAGTAATGGTGTGAGCGTCTGTTGAAAACGGGCGCGAGGTTGTCCCGGAATTTCCAGTAATGGAGGTTCCGGGTTTTTTTGTGCTCACCATTTGCCATCTCTCTCCGCCGTTCCAAAATCATCCCACACACTATTTTCTCTTCTTGCGCCGTTTCCTCACCCTTCCTACCTTTGACCCGAAAACAGAAGTGAGAAGTGAGATGTGAGAAGTGAAAAATCAGGCCGCCCGACAAGAAAACAATCAATGTTTTTCTGGGGCGCTTACTTTCTCTAAATCTCACCGTCTCAACTTCTCACGCTCTCACACCTCTCACCATCTCACCTATCTAAAAAATGGCACGATTAACCACATTTTCCCGCCTGCTGATCACCTTGCTGATCGTAGCGGTCCTCTTTTTTGTAGCACGCAAATTTATCCCCGGAATGGGCGGTTCCAAAGACACCACTCCGACACCGACCGAACAACCCACCGCAGGAACGGCGGGAGAAAGTTCCACACCCTCCAGTTCGACCTGGGGTTCGGGCAAATCGGGACCTTCGTTTACGCCGGTTGCTTTTAATTACACGGCGCCCGCACCGAATGGCGGCAAACTCAAAGGCGTGGTCGAACTCGGCGCGACGGGTTTCAACTCGTTTATCATCCGCCTGGATGCCCAGAAAAACTGGAAACTGGAAAAAGCGGAATTCGGTGTGAGCCTGGTCAAAGAAGGCCTGGCTACCGACGACGACGTGAAAAACGGCCTGAAACGCTACATCGCCGACATGCTGTCGTTCGGTGTAGGTCCGAAAGACATCCACTTTGTGGTGAGTTCGGGTGCGCAAAAAGAGCCGATCATGGAAAAAATCAATGGGGCACTGAAGGCTCTGGGCTATTTTGTCAACGTCGTGACGCCGGAGCAGGAAGCGCGTTATGCCCTCAAGGCGGCATTGCCTTCTTCGTTCAACAGCCGCGCGTTCGTGGTCGACATCGGTTCGGGTAACACAAAAGTATCCTGGCTGCCCAACGGTACGCTGGAAGCGCCAGGCGCCAAGTATTTCCAGAACAACCTGAGCCCGGCTTCGGTATTCCAGGAAGTGAAAGGAAAAGCGAGCCAGGTGCCGTCTAACCTGCGCAGTACCTGCTTTATCATCGGCGGTGTGCCGTACGAACTGGCCAAACAAACCCGCAGCGGCAAGGAACGTTACACCGTGCTTAAAGCTCCGGCCGACTACAAAGCCGACGGCGCAAAACAGGAAGCGGGGCTGAATATTTACTCGGCTATTGCGGAAGGTACGGGCTGCAAGCAGTTTGTGTTCGACTGGGATGCGAACTTTACGATCGGGTTCTTGCTGGGATTGTAGGGGGGATTTGTTCGGCTTCGCCGAACTTTGATGGGGACGCGGATTTTGCGGATTATGCGGATTAAAATTGATTTTTTTGTGGCCTGACGGCCATTATTGATTTGGATTCCGTCCGCTTTCGGCTGACCTTGATATAGACTATGATTTTATATGATTAATATGATGGCCATGATTACCACTCGGAGTAATCATGGCCATCATATTAATCATGCGAATCTTCGGTTAACATGACTGCGAAGCAGTCAAAACTATGTGCTCTGCTTGCCAAGCGCGACATTTTTGACCACATAGGCACATAGATCACATAGCATAGCGTACTCTAGTCTATGTGTCCTATGTGCCTATGTGATCAAAAAATAACACTACAAGTTTTTTTTCCGCTTAGACACATAGTTTGACTGCTTCGCAGTCCCGTTAACTCAGGATTCGCATTAATCATATAAATCATATTCTAAAATTATATGCCAACCGCCGGAGGCAGTATAATCCGGAAAAATCAAAAAAAGTGGCCGTCAGGCCACAAAAAATCAATTTTAATCCGCTTAATCCGCGAAATCCGCGTCCCCATGAAAGTTCGGCGGAGCCGAACAAATAAAAAAACTATCCCATCAATCTGTTATCCATTACCATCCAGACCCCTCTACCATCAAATTACACCCCCGCATTTCCGCCACATCCAGCCGCCCCAGCACCTCGAACTGGCCATCTGCCGATACTTTCCCAATATCTTCAGTCTGAATAAAACTGCAGGTATCCAGGTTGGCCAGGTCGACAATATTCAGCACACCTGTTCTGCCGGGCAGGGTATGGTAAAACGGATCGTTGATCTCCGTGGTCAGCACGCGCATGGTAGTGGCAGGGGTGAATGTTTCTCCGCCCGTGGCATAGGCTTGAGAGAACAGTTCCGTCATCCCGTATTCGGAATGAATGCGCTCCAGGTGAAATGCTTCCTGCAACGTCTGGTGCAGTTCCGTGCGTGTGAGTTCCTTTCGGCGACCTTTCATGCCGCCGGTTTCCATCACCGTGATGCCTGACAGATCCATGGGAAATTGTTCGGCAAAATCCAGCAGACCGAAACTAACCCCCAGCAGCAGCGTTTTATGACCGGCAGACTTGCATTTCGTGAGTGTTTCGGCCAGTTGTTCGAAATTGTTCAGGAAAAAGCCGCTATCGGGGAATTGCGAAATCCGGATAAAATAATCGGCCATGGCTACCAGAGAAGAGCCCGAACGTTCGAGATAGGATGGCAGCAGGGCCAGCACGCACCATTCGGAAGGGTCGCCGTAAAACTGCGTGAACCCGCGCCTCGTATTTTGTAAATACCAGTCGAGGCTGCGCACCAGGTGTTGCGATGGGATCTGCCCGGTTGTGCTGCTGCTGGAAAAATCGGTTTCGGGTGTCCACGTACCGCTCTGGATCTCGTGGTTTTTGAAAAACTGGATGGGTAAAAACGGAATGTCGGTCAAACTTTGCACCGAGCCCGGGCGGCGTCCCAGCAATTCCAGGTATCTGGAATACAAGGGATTATAATGCGCCTGATACTGAAATACGGACAATGCGACGGCTTCGAACTGCTCCGGTTTCAAATCTGCCAGGGCTGGCAATAAATCTGATCGTTCGGGTGTTTGCATTGTCATAAAAAAAGCCAAATTTTGGCGCAAAATACGAGAGTGTTTGATTTTTCGGGTTGAGTATTTAGAATGCGACTGATTGTCAATTCTTTACGAACCCCTTTACACGAAACGCCCAACACTCCCTAAAATCGATCGCTATGAAAAACAGTGTCCTCGGAATCCTTCTCCTGTCTGTCTTTGCCGGCATCACTGCCCAGTTTTGCGTCAAACCGCCCGATTATCCGCTCGAACCGGTGATCGAGTTCAAAAGTGTTTCCACCAACACCATGCGGCAAAGCGCCATCGCTTCCAATGACCCCGACAGCGTGGTGGTCACTTTTTCCTATACCGACGGCGACGGTGACCTGGGTTACCCGGACGACGATCCGACGACCAGCGTTTTTTTTCGCGACCAGCGCGACCAGTTTCCCAGTGAACGTAAATTACCTTTTGTAGACCCCCAGGGCGCCGGTAACGGCATTTCCGGTGAAATTTCCGTGGTGCTGCCTTCCACCTGCTGCATCCACATCGACCCGGTGGAAGGTACCAAAACTGCCTGTGAACTGGTACCGGTGACCAGAGATACGTTGGTGTATGTGATTACGATTCGTGACCGGGCAGGGCATACAAGCAACGAGATTCGGACGAGTCCGATTTTGTTGATCTGCAAGCAGTGATTGGGGGAGAGATTGTTCGGCTTCGCCTCACAGTTGGGATATGGGGACGCGGATTTTGCGGATTTTGCGGATTAATATTGATTACTGACTGTTATTTTGACTATGATTTAACTGATTTATATGATGGACATGATTTTTACCACTCGAAAAATGAGGCTATCCAAATTGTACTGAGTATTTAAAATTATGTCCATCATATAAATCAGTTGAATCATAGTCGGAAATCAATATTAATCCGCATAATCCGCACAATCCGCGTCCCCATTTCGCCCAGGTGAGGCGAAGCCGAACCATCCAAAAAGAATCAAAAGAATCAAAATCCGCGTCCCCATCAGTGAGGCGAAGCCGAACAAAAACGATCCCCCTCCATGTCCTAAATCCCAAACCTCATTTGTCATCAGAGTGTATCAAACATTCGATCACAAATCTAAATCACAAGTCATGAACGAGTACGCCCTGATTTTCAGGCACATGGATGGCAAGGAAGTTGCCTCCCCGGAACAAATCCAGCAATGGATGCAACAAACGATGGACTGGATCGGCGGCATCGCCGCACAAAACAAGTTCGTATCCGGCACGGGTCTGCCGTTCGATGAAGCACGCGTCGTGCATTCCAATAAAATGGTCACCAACGGCGCTTTCGGCGATATCAAGGAAACCGTCGGCGGCCTGGTCATCGTTCGTGCCGAATCCGTGGAAGAAGCCGTGGAATTTGCCAAGGGCTGCCCGGTGTTGCAGGGAGAAGGGAATAGTGTGGAGGTGAGGAAGGTAGCGCAAAAATAGAGAGGTGAGAAAGTGAGAGGGTGAGAGAGGTGAGAGCCGACTTCGATTCCACCGCTTCGCTCCAGTGCTTCCAATGGTATGGCGAAGCGGTGTACGCTACGAACGCTCACCCTCTCACATCTCTCACCTTCTCACCCACTAATTTCTATGCTCGCTCCTCTCTTCCGCACCGAATTCACCAAAATCACAGCCGTGCTGTGCAAGCGCCTGGGAATCAGCCAGATGCAGGTGGCGGAAGATATTGCCAGCGAAACTTTTTTGCTGGCATACGAAACCTGGCCGTATAAGGGTGTGCCCGAAAACCCAACGGCGTGGTTGTATGCGGTGGCAAAAAACAAACTCAAAAACCACCTTTCCAGAAATCAGTTGTTCGAAGGCAAAATTGCGCCGGAGTTGAAACACGCCGCGCCGGATCGCGAAGAACCGGACATCGATTTATCCGAATCCCATATTTCCGACAGCCAGTTGCAGATGCTTTTTGCGATTTGTCATCCCGCTATTCCGCCGGAAGCGCAGATCGGTCTTGCGCTGCGGATTTTGTGCGGTTTCGGGATCGAGGAAATTGCGACGGCATTTCTGACGAATAAAAGCACCATCAACAAACGCCTGTTCCGGGCGAAGGAAAAATTACGAACCGACAACTTGCCCATCGAAATGCCGCCGGCCGCGGAAGTAAAACATCGGCTCGATACGGTGCTTACCACGCTGTATCTGCTTTTTAACGAAGGATATTATTCGGAAAGCCATGACGCCGTATTGCGCGAAGATTTATGTCTGGAAGCCATGCGGCTCACCCGTATGCTGGCAGATAATGCGCTGACTGCCAAGCCGCCCGTTTTTGCTTTGCTGGCATTGATGTGTTTCCACGCCTCGCGCTTTGCGGCACGCAAAAACGAACACGGCGCCATCATTTTGTACGAAAATCAGGATGAAAGCCTCTGGAACCGCGATCTTATCGCACAGGGCGCTTTTTACCTCCACCAGGCTTCGGGCGGCGATTCCGTTTCCCGCTACCACCTCGAAGCGGGCATCGCTTACTGGCACACGATCAAGGAAGATTTGGCGGAAAAATGGCAGCATATTTTACAGTTGTACAACCGGCTTTTGATGGTGGAATATTCACCTGTGGCAGCGCTGAACCGTACTTTTGCGCTTGCCAAAGTCAAAGGAAATGAAGCGGCAATTGTGGAGGCAGAAAAATTGCAGTTGACTGATAATCAATATTATTTTACGTTGCTGGGCGAATTGTATCGGGGCATTGAACCGGAAAAAGCAAAGGGATATTTGCAAAAGGCGTATGCGCTGGCAAAGACGGCAGGGGACAGGGAGGTGATTCGGAATAAGATGGAGGTACTGTGAAACCACAAATATGGAAAAACAAGTGCATCAACATAATTTTTAGTTTCCTATGATGAACCATCAAATAGAAAACATTCTGCGCGGAATTATCCGGGAATGCCGCCAATATTTTCACCAAAAAACCATGCGTGACAGCATGGAAGACTACCGAACGTACTTGCTCGATCAGACGGAACGACTCAGGCAGCAAAACAACCCCGACAATGAAAAGTGGATTCAAAACAACCTATCCGTTTTAGCGGATCAAGACGAGATATTTGAAGCCGCGCTCGAAAATGAAGCCGATTATAAAAAACTGATTAACAGGATATTAAAGCGATTCGATCAACTGGATGAAACTTCCGTCAGCGCAGATTTCATCAAACAGTTTAAACGGTATTTGCCAAATTTAAAAATCAACGATCAATACGATTCTATCAGCGGCCTGTTTTTCGAATACGATTCACAGCCGATTCTGCAAATGACCTGTTTCCCGAAGCAAAACTTTGAACTGGTGCTGGAAACTCCGAAATACATCAAATTTGAAAATGGCAATTATGCGGCAGAAATAGCCGTAGAAGTCGATTTCTCAAAAGTGGCAAAACCGGTTTTCAGCGACGATTGGGATGAAATGATCTGGGCGTTCGAAAACGAACTGGAATACTTTCACAAGTTAAAAGAGATGCACATCACCTTCGCCTTTCTATGCCTGCACCTTGCGTTGAAAAGCCCCGAAATAGTAAGTATCCTCGACCAACTCCCGATTGAAAACGGGGCCTTGTTTTATGCAAACGAGCACGATGAAGAAGTGAGAACAATCTACGTGAAACCGTAGCGCCCTCATTTCAATATCCGCCGTGCCGCCCAGTTGCTCATCAGCACCCCGAACACCACAATCGAGATCGAACTCGTCGGCATCAGTACGGCCGCTACCAGCGGTGACAGATGCCCGGTAACGCTGTATCCCAGCCCGATGATATTGTAAATGATAGCGACGGCGTAGGATTTTTTTACGGTGCTCACGCCGGCCCTCGCCAGTTCCACGAATTTCGGCAGGTTTTCAAATTCATCGGCGTGCAGAATAGCATCGCAGGCAGGCGTGAAGTTGTTGGTATCTTCAGCCACCACCACACCCAGGTTGCTTTGGCGGAGTGCGCCGGCGTCGTTCAGGCCGTCGCCGAGCATCATAACCTGGCGGCCGTGGCGCTGGAGTTTTTTTACGAATTCCAGTTTGTCCTGCGGCGAGCGTTCGAACAACATCGTTTCGCGTTCGGGGAAAAACGGCGCGAGCGCGGTAGCCTCCCGGTCCTGGTCGCCGGAAAGCAGCCAGACATGGTTGAAATCGCTTTGTTTTTTGCCAAACCACGATGCTGCTTTCGTTTGCCGGAAATAGGCGAGAATCTGCATCAGACCCACGCGGTAGCGGCTTTTTACCTCGTAACAGCCTTTGTTTTCCCCATCAATGGAAATAAACAGTCCCTGACCTTCGGCGCCCACAAATGCTGCGGAACCGATTTTCAGTTCGCGGCCCTGCACCTTGCCCTGGATGCCGAGCCCTGGGATTTCGCGGAAATTTTCGGGCGCCACCACCGGCACTTCCGGCATGGATTCGTACAATCGGCGGCTGAGCGGGTGCGAGGAATGTTTGGTGAGCGAGCGAATGGCAACTTTGTCGGCAGCGTTGAGGGGCTTGCCTTTGAACTGATAACTTTGCTGCGCTACGTTGGTGATCGTGCCCGTTTTGTCAAAAATAACCGAGTCGATTGCGCTGAAGGATTCCACCGTTTTGATGTTTTTCAGGTAAAAACGGTGGCGTCCCAGGATGCGCATGATGTTGCCGAGTGTAAACGGTATAGATAACGCGACGGTGCAGGGGCAAGCCACGATCATCACGGCCGTGAAAGCGTTGATCGCCCGGCCCATGTCAGTCGGCATCCAGTACAGGAATGCGCCGACGCCGAATACGAGGATCATCCAGGAGAAAATACGGCCGGCCTGATCTGCCAGTTTGGTCACCTGGCCTTGCTCGTTTTCCTTGAATGCCTGGTCGTTCCACAGTCGGGTAAGGTAACTCTGGGAAACGCGGCGGGTGAGCGATACTTCGATGCTTTCACCCACCTGTTTGCCGCCGGCAAAAATGCGTTCGCCGCTTTTGATGGTCTGCGGTTCCGCTTCGCCGGTTACAAAACTGTAGTCGACCTGCGCCGAGCCTTTCAGCAAAATGCCGTCGGCCGGAATGATTTCCTGACTGCGCACCACGATGATGTCGCCGGGTACCAGCCGGTTGACAGGTACGGAGGTTTCTTCCTCGCCGTTTTTCAGGGAGGCCGCTACTGGGAAATAAGACTTGTAATCGCGCTCGAACGACAATTCACTCCAGGTGCGCTGCTGGAACCATTTTCCGATAAGCAGCAGGAACGTCAGCCCGGCGAATGAATCGAGGTAACCCGGACCCGTGTGCGTAAATATTTCCCAGATACTGCGCCCGAACAAGGACAACAGCGCCAGGCACAATGGGATTTCGATATTCAGGTGTCCCTGACGCAATCCGTTCCATGCCGAAACAAGGTAGTCGCGGGCGCTCACCAGCAGCACCGGCACAGCCAGAATGACGCTCAGGTACCCGAAAATGTCGGCAAACCAGCGATACGTTTCAGCATCCATGCCCACGTAATCGGGGAAACTGAACAGCATGATATTGCCGAAGGCAAAACCTGCGATCCCGATCTGGTAGGCCAGCCGTTTGCTGATGAACTTAGGTTTGGCATTGTCGATGTCGCCGAGGTTGATCTCCGGCGCATACCCGATGGAGGAGAGCAGGGCCGCCATTTTGCGCAGCGAAGTCTGTTCGGGATTGTATTGAATGGTCGCCGTTTTTTTCAGGAAAGTCACCCGGGAATAGGTAACGCCGGCGTCGAGTTTGTACAAATTTTCCAGCAGCCAGATACAACTCACGCAGTGCATTTGCGGCAGGTAAAAAGTCACCTGCGCGGTCTGGCCGTTGTTGAATTCCAGCAGTTTTTCCTGCACTTCCGGGTCGTCCAGATACGCGAATGCTTTCGCATGTCGCTGATTCTTAAGACTTTGCCCTGGCTGTACATCCAGCGCGTAGTATTCGCACAGGTTGTGGGTATTCAGGATTTCGAACACCATTTTACAGCCATCGCAACAGAAGTACTTGTCCTCGATGTGGAGGTGATCGTCGGGACAAACATCATGACAGTGGAAACAACTGTGCGGCAAAACGGCGGGGTTTTTCGGCTGCAAGAGTGTTGTAGAGGCCATATATTGGTTGAGATGTGGAGTAGTTGAGATGTGGAAGGGCGTGAGGTGTAGCCCGGATATAAATTAATTTTTGTCAAAAGTAGCGGGCGCCTTCGCTGCGGTTTGGTGACCGTTGTCATGGGTATGGATGATTTCTATACATTTGCCCGAATAAATTGAACAGGATTTGAAGGATTAAAAAAGGATTGGAAGGATGCGCAACCACTCGGGTAAATCCTTCCAATCCTTTTTTAATCCTTCAAATCCTGTTCAAAATCATCCAAAACTAAATCTCATGCTAAATAACGGACGCGGCCTTTTCCAGTTAGCCGTCATTGTCAGTGCCCTCGGCTTTTTTGTGGACGTGTACGACTTGCTGCTTTTCGCCATTATCCGGAAATCCAGTCTGGCCGCCCTGGGCCTCACACCCGATCAGATACTGACGCAGGGTGAGTTGCTCATCAGTGTTCAAATGATCGGGCTGCTGATCGGAGGCATCCTTTTCGGCATCATCGGCGACAAAAAAGGGCGACTGAGCGTGCTCTTCGGCTCCATTTTGCTGTATTCCATTGCCAATATTCTGAACGGGATGGTTCATACCGTTCCACAATACCTCGTGCTGCGGTTTATCGCAGGCATCGGTCTGGCAGGCGAACTGGGAGCCGGGCTTACCCTCGTCAGTGAAATGCTGCCCAAGGAAAAACGCAGCCTGGCCGCCGGTTTGATCGCCGGTTTCGGGGTGCTCGGCGCCGTGGCGGCATTCGGCATGAGCAAGGTGTTCGACTGGCGGATGTGCTACTATATTGGCGGGATACTGGGCTTTGTACTGCTGTTGATGCGCGTCAGCGTCAGTGAAAGCGGATTGTTCAAACAAGTGCAGCAAACCGATGTGCAGCGCGGCAACTTCCTGCAATTTTTTACCAACCGGGAGCGCTTCGGGCGCTATATCCGGTGCATCCTCATCGGGGTGCCGGTGTGGTACGTGATCGGCGTGCTGGTCACTTTTTCCGACCAGTTCGGCAAGGCATTCGGCATCCCGGATATCGATCCGGGTATGGCAATCATGTATCTGTACATTTTTGTGGGCATGGGCGACCTCGCCGTAGGCTGGCTGAGCGAGCGCCTGAAAAGCCGGAAAAAGACGTTGTTCCTCTTCATGACCATCACCATTTTCTTTTGTGTGCTGTTTTTCCTGCAAAATGGTGGCAGTGCCTGGTCGTTTTACCTGCTTGTCATGGGACTCGGTTTCGGCGCGGGATTCAATGTGGTGTACATGACTATGGGCGTCGAGCAATTCGGTACCAACCTGCGCGCTTCGGCTGCCATCAGTATCCCGAATATGGTGCGTGGCGCGTTGCCGCTCATCATTTTGCTGTTTAAATTTACCCGGAATCTGTTTCAGGACTATGTGACAGGCGCCTGGGTGACGGGCGTTATTTTGTTTGCTATCGCCATTGCAGCGGCCTGGACAATGGAAGAGACGTATGGGAAAGACCTCGATTTCCTGGAACACTGAAACGCGGATCACGCGGATCAGGAGCGGATCTTCGCGGATTTCTGACTATGATTTTGACCATGATTTCAATATGATTTATATGATATCCATGATTACATCCGAACCAATCATGGATATCATATAAATCACCTTAGAATCATGGTCAATGTGCAGTATTTGTTTTTTATTTGAACCGAAATTATCATCCATACAAATCCAATCCGCGCGATCCACTCTCCATCTGTGAAATCCGCGTGACTAAATCCGCGTAAATCCGCTCTAAATCCGCGAAATCCGCGTTGCAATATTATGTCTGACTTCCAGATTAAATCCGCCCCGACTACCTACGACGTCATCATTATCGGCTCCGGCGCAGGCGGCGGTATGGCGGCCTACGAACTCACCAAAGCCGGCGCGAAGGTGTGCCTGCTCGAAGCGGGACAACATTTCGACCCGGCCGATCCGAAATACATCACCCAAATGAAATGGCCGTATCAGTCGCCCCGGCGCGGCGCGGGAACGCGTTACCGGCCGTTCGGCGATTTCGACGCGGCCTACGGCGGCTGGGATATCGAAGGGGAACCTTACACGACCAAAGGCAATACCAAGTTCCGCTGGTTCCGGTCGCGTATGCTGGGCGGCCGCACCAACCACTGGGGACGTATCAGCCTGCGCTTCGGTCCGCAGGATTTTAAACGGTACAGTATCGACGGACTGGGCGACGACTGGCCGATCGGTTATGAAGACGTGGCGCCTTTTTACGATGAAGTGGATCGTTTGATCGGTGTTTTCGGCAGCAAGGAAAACCTGCCGAACGATCCCGATTCCATTTTTCTGCCCGCGCCCAAACCGCGTCTGCATGAAATGATGTTGCAGAAAAACAACAAAAAACTCGGCATCACCACTATTCCTTCGCGGCTCAGCATCCTCACCAAACAGATCAACGACGACCGTGGATCCTGTTTTTATTGCAGCCAGTGCGGCCGTGCCTGTATGGCGTATGCGGACTTTTCGTCGTCCTCCTGTTTGTGCAAACCGGCAGCGAAAACCAAAAACCTCGACACAATCAACTATGCCATGGCCCGCGAGGTGCTTACCGACGCACAAACCGGCCTGGCAACCGGCGTTTCCTATATAGACACGCTGACGATGGAAGAAAAAACGGTGCGCGGCAAAATTGTTGTCCTCGCTGCCAGCGCCTGCGAATCGGCGCGTTTGCTGCTGAATTCAAAATCCGCCCGTTTTCCGGAAGGGCTCGCCAATTCGTCGGGCGTGGTGGGCAAATACCTGCACGATTCCACCGGCGCTTCCCGCGGGGCAATCGTGCCTGCTTTGTTCGACCGAAAACGCTACAACGAAGACGGAGTAGGGGGCCTGCACGTGTATTCGCCCTGGTGGCTCGACAATAAAAAACTGGATTTCCCGCGCGGCTACCACATCGAATACTGGGGCGGCATGGGCATGCCTGCCTACGGCTTCGGGTGGGGTATTGAAAACGTGAACGGAATGTTTCCCGACCGCAATGGCGCCAAACACGAAGCAGGTGGTTACGGCGCTTCACTCAAAGACGATTACCGCCGCTTTTACGGCGCCTACATCGGCATGGCCGGTCGCGGCGAGGCCGTGGCTGTCGAAGACAATTACTGCGAAATCGACCCGGAAAAAGTGGACAAATTCGGTATTCCTGTGCTGCGTTTTCATTATAAATGGTCGGACTACGAGCGCCTGCAAGCCAAACACATGCAGGATACTTTCGAGCAGATTATTCAGGAAATGGGCGCTATTCCGCTGGGCAAAAAACCGGGCGCCGATCAGGATTACGGTCTCGCCGATCCCGGCGAAATTATCCACGAAGTAGGAACCGTCCGCATGGGCAGCGACCCGAAAAAATCGGCGCTCAACAAATGGCAGCAGGCCCACGATGTCAAAAATCTGTTCGTGGTAGATGCCGCGCCCTTCGTTTCGCAAGGTGATAAAAACTGTACCTGGACTATTCTCGC
>JAKQJD010000468.1 GCA_029561355.1 Bacteroidota bacterium
CACCAGCAAGGTGTCATTTTTCACTTCCGCCGAGCGCACCTGCAAGGCCGGACCCAGCCCGCAGCCGTCGAGCCATTTCTGATAGGTTTGCAGGGCGCCGTCAAAAAAAGGCTGCGCGGAGGCAAGGCTTTCCTGGGCGCATAAAGCGCCGGTTTTCAGGAAAAGGATGAGCATAAAGAGGTGTGTACGCATGGGGAATGTTATTTCAATCTGGTAGTTAAGCGGGTAAAAATAAGGTGCGGTTGGGAGAGTGGCAAATTGTTATTGGGACCTCATCACCCGGCCCCCTCTCCGAGGGAGGGCTGTTAAGTGCTACTTGTAAATTGGTAATTGAACATTGAACATTTTTTGAATTTTGAATTAATAAATGTTCAATTTTCAATGCCTAATTTTCAATTTTCAATGTTTAGGTTAACCCATAAGTGAGCACATTCTGCAAATTTTTATGACCCGTTCGGCTACGCCCCTCGTAGGAGGATTGGACAACGGATGAAACGGATTTTTGCGGATTAAAACGGATTTTTGGTGGCCTTACGGCCACTTCTTCTGATAAAAAAGCGGATTAGAACCGCCTTCGGCGGGTATATACCTAATGGATAAGCATGAAAAGCGGAAGTGATCAAGGCTGTTTCCTGCTTCGATTTTATAAATAATCGGTTTGATCTACGTCCCGCCAAAGGCGGGATTAAATCCGTAAAAAATCAAAAAAGTGGCCGTAAGGCCGCCAAAAATCCGTTTTAATCCGCAAAAATCCGTTTCATCCGTTGTCCAATCCTCCTACGAGGGGCGTAGCCGAACAGATCGAAGGTTTTCTTTATTTACAAAACCGACCTGTTTATGGTTAATCTCACCTCCGAGGGAAAGTGGGCCAGGGGTAAGGCCCAATCCCGGCGCTCCGCGCCGAAAGAAAAAAATAAAAAGATAAAAAGTAAAAAAAGTCAAAGGGTTATTTGTCCTGCGCCACCCGAAAACCTATATCGTAGAAACGGTTCGTTGTATTGTAGCTGTAGCGAATCGCAGATCGACAAATGATACTGAGGTTGCTCCACGACCCGCCGCGACAAACCCGGGAAGTGCCGGAAGTCGGTCCCTGCGGGTTTTTCAAAGGACTGCTTTTGTAATAACCCGCATCGTACCTGTCGGCACACCATTCCCATACGTTACCACTCATGTCATACAGACCCGCTTCATTCTCTTTCAGGCTGCCGACTGCATGAACTCTGCTTTCTGAATTTGAACTGTTCCAGGCAACTTCATTCACGTTATTACTACCCGAGTAGGTGTAACCCTTGCTGTTCTTTCCTCCCCGGGCGGCATATTCCCATTCCGCTTCAGTCGGTAAACGATAATTATGACCCGTTTTTTCTTTTAACCAGGCACAAAAAGCAACGGCATCCGGCCACGAAACGCCGGTAACCGGCAGCGTCGTATTCGTTTGGTTCATACCTACTTTTTTGTAATAATCTTGCTTTTTGCCTGTTTCCATGTTGTATTGGCTGCGTTTTTCCAGCCATTCCGGCCAATGGCTATCTGTAGCCGTGCAAAATGCCAGGTACTGCCCGATGGTCACTTCGTGTTTGGACATCCAGAAGGAAGAAATCTCCACTTTATGGGGCGGCTTTTCATTGGCTCCTCCTTCCGTGCTGCCCATCGTGAATTCGCCTCCATCTATGTATACCATCGCATTGGCAAGCGGGTCATCTACAGTAGAAGGCTTCTTTACCTGAGCCGGAGCACTCGTAGTTACCGGGCAGCCGTCATTGGAAACCGGACCTTTTTCACTTTTGCATCCGTCGAATTTGTCCGCCACTCCGTCGCCGTCCGTATCCGGGCAGCCTTTGGTGGCGGTGGGGCCGGGTTCGTTGGGGCATTTGTCGCGGGCATCGGGTGTGCCGTCGTCGTCGTAGTCGGGTTCTTTAACGGGCAATTGCGGCGGAGTCGCTTTCGACTGGTACACAAAAAGAAAATTGCCGCAGGCCTCGTGGCCTTCGAAGGTAGTGGCGTGCGGCGCGATGGCCAGCCCATACCATTCTTCCATGATATCGGAAGGGCGCACGATCTTATCGGCGCCGCCCTGTTTGGAAAACGCCTTTCGAAAAGCGGCGGCAAATTTGGAGGGATTTTCCGTTTTGGTTTTCCCGCCCGAGGTGAGCATGATCCGGCTCTGGCACCGCAGTTGATCCTGTATCTGCTGGTTCCATTGTTTGTCCTGCGCACCGGCGGGTTCGGCCCATTCCTCGGTTTCATCCTTGAATACAATTTCGTCGTCGGCGGTACCGCTGAAACAGGCGTCCAGCGCCAGCAGGATATGCGGGCAGCCGATGCCGGAAACGAGCCGACGCAGATCGAGATAAGGCAGCCACTGGCGGTTGTAAATGGAGCCCTCGGAACCTTTGCCGTCGCGGGGAATGAAGTACCCTTGTTTTCGGTCTTCCACAAACTGCCCATGCCCGCTGAAGTACACGAACAACTGGTCGTCGGGCCCGAAGGATCGCGCACGCCAGGCCGCCAGTTCCGCATCGATTTCGGCCAGCGACTTGTTTTTGAGCACTTTGGTTTCAAAACCGTACAGGTCGTGCAGGTCGCCGGCAATGGCTTCCACTTCTTTTACCAGACCCGGCAGGGTTTTCCAGG
>JAKQJD010000478.1 GCA_029561355.1 Bacteroidota bacterium
AACCGTTTCCGGAAATATTTGCAGTCCCCCTATCTCAACGACCAGCCCGATGCCCTGCGGCTGTTCGAGATCGTCAATGAAAGCCTGCGAAAAACGGTACCCGATGCGCAGGATTTTGAAAAAGAACACGTCTGGAAACAGTTATTTGCCGGAAAAGAGCCCGAAGATCTGCACCTGCGCCGCCTGGCTTCCGATCTTACGCAACTCGCCTTACAGTTTCTCGTGTTTGAAGCCCGGCAGCAGGATCCCCTTTCCGAAGCGCTGGAATTGCAGCAACTGCTGGGCAAACAGGAACTCAAAAAACACCTGGCCGGCGCCGAACGGCAGATTGATAAATACCTGGAAGCCTCTGTTGGCAAATCCTCGCAATATTATTACGTCCAGTTCAGAAAGCACGTCCAAACCTTCAACCAGGCATCCAAAACGGTTTCCACGGCGGGTTATATGGACCGGCTTTTGCCTGCCGACCATTTTCTGGAGTGTTTTTACATCGTTCAGAAACTAAAATTTTACGTCGGCTGGCTGCACTACCGCGGTTTCCGGGCAACAGACCAGGTGCTGGAGGTTTTCCCTGGATTCTGGGAGTACATTGGCAGCGAAAAATTTGCCGACGTGCCCATTATCGGCGTTTATCAGAAAATGATCGCCTGTTTTACCGAACCGGAAGAGGAAGAGCATTTTCGCCAGTTTGTAATCGATCTGGAGCAATATGCTACCGATTTGCCTGAAGAAGACCTGCGCGAATGCTACCAGACGGCCCAGAATTATTGCGCACTCAAGATCAATCAGGGCCGCACGGAGTATTATTCCGTTTTTTTCAACCTCATCAAAGACACCATTCAATGGGGGATTTTGCTGGAAAACGGCCAGATCTCGGAGGGCGTTTTTAAAAATACCGTCACTATCGGGCTGCGCGTCAACGAATTTGAATGGGTCGAGGATTTTATCCGCGAATATGCCCCTTACCTGCCCTCCAACATCCGCGAAAATGCCCGCACCTTCAACCTTGCCAACGTATACTCGCACCAGAAAAAATACGATCTGGTGATCGAACTCCTGCGCGACGTCGAGTACAGCGACATCGTGTACGCCCTGGGCTCCAAACTGGTGCTGCTGCGCACTTATTACGAATCGGACGAATATATGGCCATGGACTCGCTGATCGACAGTTTTAAAATTTACCTTCGGCGTAATAAAGTGATTTCCAAGGGTTTAAAAAGAGAGTATAACAATTTTCTTGTCTTTTTGAAAAAACTGTCGACGCTCAGTTCCTCCAATCCGCAGGCGGTTCAAAAACTCAAAAAACGCGTGCAGGAAACCTCGCATGTCATGTCGAAAAAATGGCTGCTGGAACGGATCGACTCGCTCGTGTGAGAGAAGTGAGAGGGTGAGAAAGTGAGAGCGTGAGAGTTTTGCCACTCTAAGAATGGAAAATTTCACCCGATTTCCCGTATTTTTGCGCCCCGTTTACCCCGATCTTTTATTTCTCACTCTCTCACGCTCTCACTTTCTCACGCTCTCACGCTCTAGAACATGACTCCGCGTACCGTCGCTTTTCATACCCTGGGTTGCAAACTCAACTACTCCGAAACGTCCGCGCTCGCGCGGCTGTTCGAGGGCAGCGGCTATTTGCCGGTGAAATTCGAGGACGGCGCCGACATTTATGTGCTGAACACCTGCTCCGTAACGGAACAGGCCGACAAGGAGTGTCAGAAAATCGTACGGCAGGCATTGCGCCGGCAGCCGGGCGCTTTCGTGGTGGTGACAGGGTGTTATGCCCAACTCAAACCGCACGAAATCGCCGACATTCCCGGCGTCGACCTGGTGCTGGGCGCGGGTGAAAAATTCCGCATCCTCGATTATGTGGATGATCTGAGCAAGGCGCAGGGCAAGGGCATGGTGCATGCGGGCGAAGTGCGCGACGTAAATACGTTTACCGCGTCGTTTTCTTTTGGCGACCGCACGCGCTCCTTCCTGAAAGTGCAGGACGGCTGCGATTACAAATGCTCTTTCTGCACCATACCGCAGGCGCGCGGGGCCAGCCGCTCCGACACCGTGGAAAACGTGCTGCAAAACGCCCGTCAGATTGCTGCAGGCGGCGCCCGCGAAATTGTGCTGACGGGCGTCAACCTCGGCGATTTCGGCAATGGCACGGAAGTGATCGAAGGCACCCGCATTAAAAAAGAAGCGCTGTTCATCGACCTCGTCCGCGAACTGGACCGGCTGGAGGAAGTGAGCCGCTTCCGCATCAGCAGCATCGAACCGAATCTGCTAACCGACGAGATTATTTCTTTTGTGGCTGAAAGTGAACGCTTTATGCCGCATTTTCATATTCCGCTGCAATCCGGCAACGACAAGCAACTGCGTGAAATGCGTCGCCGCTACCGCCGCGATCTGTATGCCGAACGCGTAGAACTGGCCAAACGCCTCATGCCGCATGCCTGCATCGGATGCGACGTGATCGTCGGTTTTCCCGGCGAAACGGAAGCGGATTTTCTGGAAACGTACGCGTTCCTGCAAGCGCTCGACGTATCGTACCTGCACGTGTTCACCTACTCCGAGCGCGCCAATACGCCCGCCGCTGAAATGCCCGGCGTGGTGCCTGTGGAAGAACGCCGCCGTCGCAACCAAGCGCTTCGCGGATTGTCGGAAATGAAACGCCGCGCTTTTTACAACGTACATTCAGGCACGGAACGCCCGGTTTTGTTCGAGCAGCACAAGGACCGCTCGCTGCTTTCCGGTTTCACGGATAATTACGTAAAAATTGAAATGCCCTTCGAAGAAGGCCGGCTAAATACCATTGCGCCGGTATTGCTGGGGAATTTGACCTCTGATGGAGAGGCGGTGATCGCGCAAACAGCGATAGTAACTGTCTGAATCTTAAATTTATCGGGTGCCAAACCTATAAGGTTTCCGCTTTCAGAATTTTATCATGCTAAAGTATTTAAAGTCAAGGTTTTACAAGTGGACGGAGCGGAAATTGAACGTCAACATCGAACCGCTTTTGCCACTGGAACGCCTTGGCACGGGATATGGCGGATGGATCATTCCGGAAGGTTTTCTGGATAAAAATTCGGTCGTTTACCTCGTCGGCGCCGGCGAGGATGTTTCTTTTGATACCAATATTGCAGGAAAATACGGCTGCCCGGTTCACATCGTCGATCCGACACCTCGAGCCGTAGAACACGTGGAAAAACTAAAGGCCCACATTCGCACAGGCACCGATATGCCGCTGGCCAATACGCCCGGCGGGAAATACCCGCACTATTCACCCGAAGTTGCCGGCCTACTCCACATGCACCCAATCGGGCTTTGGAGCGAAACCACCACGCTGCGTTTTTTCAAACCGGATAACGACGACTACATTTCTCATTCCCTGGTCAACCTGCAAAAGACCGATCGTTTTATCGAAGTACCTGTTTGCCGTTTGTCGGAACTCATGCGCGAACAAGGACACGATCACATCGATTTACTGAAAATCGACATCGAAGGTGCGGAATACACGGTTTTACAATCCATTCTGGAAGACAAGATTCCTGTAGACGTCGTGTGTATCGAATACGATGAATCGCATGCCAACCACCTGGACGGCGGTTATATCCAGCGCATCGAGGCTTCGCTGCAGGCGCTGGTGGCAGCGGGATTTCATGTGGTGGCGAAGGAGAGTACGAGCCATAATTATACGCTGGCGCATAAGCGACTGGTGGAGCGGCTGAAGGGTTGAGTTCTTCGCTGGGTTTGGCCACCCGGCCAAAAGTTACCACCCTGATAACGCATAACCAATAACAGATAACTACCCCCGAAGTAGTTCCGCAGCCTTTTCCGGCGTAATATCCCGTTGCGGATTCGCCAGCATTTCATATCCCACCATAAACTTCTTCACCGTAGCCGAGCGCAGCAGTGGCGGGTAAAATACCATGTGAAAATGCCATTCCGGGTGGTCGATATCGTCGGTGGGCGCCTGGTGGATACCGGCGGAGTAGGGAAAAGACGTTTGAAAAAGAGCGTCGTAGCGGACAGTCAGTTGTTTGTAGGCATCGGCGAGTCCGTCGCGCTCGGCGTCTGTCATTTCCGAAATACGTGCCATCGGACGTTTGGGGATGATCATCGCTTCGAAAGGCCATACCGCCCAGAACGGCACCAGCGCTACAAAATGTTCATTTTCAAACAGAACGCGTTCGCGGGCGGTTACACCGGGTGCGCCGTTCAGTTCAGCGTCGAGGTAGTCGCTGAGCAGCGTTTTGCCGTGCATGTCCCAATATTTCAGTTGTGCGCGTTGTTTTTTCAGCGGCTCGTCGGGAATACTTTCCTGCGCCCAGATCTGTCCGTGCGGGTGCGGATTGGAGCAGCCCATGACGGCGCCTTTATTTTCAAAGATCTGGACGTAATTGACGAACGATTTCGCGCCCAGCACTTCATATTCCGTCACCCAGGCATCCACCACTTTCCGGATAGCAGTGACTTCCATGTCGGGGATGGTCAGGTCGTGCCGCGGCGAAAAGCAGATAACCCGCCCAACGCCACGTTCCAGCCGGGCCAGAAACAGATCTCCCGTTTGCAGTTCCGCGCTGGGGGTATCTTCCAGCAGCGAAGCGAAGTCGTTGTCGAACACGTATACGTCCTCGTAGGGCGGGTTTTGTTCGCCGTTGGCGCGCACGTTGCCGGCGCAGAGGTAACAATCCGGGTCGTGCGCCGGGCGGGTGTCGGGCGCCAGTTTTTCTACCTGTCCCTGCCAGGGGCGTTTGGCGCGGTGCGGCGACACGAGCACCCAGGAATCGGTGAGCGGGTTGTATCGGCGGTGCGGGTAGTCTTTAAGTAGTGCGAAGTCGTCAGTGCAAAGTTCGAAGTCCATCAGGGTATGAAGTCATCAGTGCGAAGTGTGAAGTCCGCTGGTTTTGAATAAAGGCAAAGTTATCTAATTTTAAAGTGTGCACTTTATGTGGACTTCGTACTTCGCACTAATGACTTCGCACTATCTCCGTTCCCGAGGTTAAATGCACCGGATACGTTTTCAGGATAATACCGAAAGCCTCTTCATAGGCCGTCCGGATAAAATCCAGAAAAGCATCCATGGCATCCGATTCCACCAGGTTAATGGTACAGCCGCCGAAGCCGCCGCCCATTTGCCGGGAACCGAGCACGCCGTAGAAATCGCGGGCCTTTTCTACAAGGAAATTTGTTTCCGGCACACACACCTGGTATTCGTGGTTCAGTCCATCGTGGCACTGAAACATCAGTTGTCCGAGCGTTTTAAAATCGTGTTGTTGCAGTGCTTCGCAGGCATGTTCCACCCGTGCGATTTCTTCCACCACGTATTTGCAGCGTTGGAAAACGATGGGGCGCAGGTCGGTTTCGTGTTTTTTCAAAAAATCGGATGATACGTCGCGCAAGCTCGACACAGCCGGATCAAATTTTTTCAACACCGCCACACCTTCTTCACATTCCTCACGGCGGGTGTTATATTCGGAATCGACGAGCGTATGTTTTACGCCTGAATCGCACAGCACCAGGCTATATTCAGGTGCATCGAAAGGGAAATAGGCGTATTCAAGGCTGCGGCAATCAAGTCGCACCACCGAATTTTCCCGGCTGATAACGGAGGCGAACATATCCATAATGCCGCATTTCATGCCGACGAAGTTGTTTTCGCCGCGTTGCGCCAGCCGCACGATATCCATGCGCGACAAGCCGAGGCCGTACAACTCATTGAGAAGGAACATAGCGCCGCTTTCCAGCGCTGCCGAAGAACTCAATCCGGCGCCCAGCGGTACGTCGCCGCCAAAAACGACATTCAGGCCGCCGAAAACGAGCCCGTCTTTTCGTGCTTCACTGATGACCCCGAGCAGGTAATTGGCCCATTTGAAATGGTCTTGTAACACTGTTTCCGCACTGTCC
>JAKQJD010000502.1 GCA_029561355.1 Bacteroidota bacterium
TTACCTTCCCGGTAAAACCTATGCGGGCCTGGACCTGAAAAACGCGGAAGAATTTACTTTTCAGATGGAAGACGTGACGGATAAGGTGGGTGATCCGGAAGCGTGGGGGCAGTTGCTGGGCATATAAGTCCGAAGTCTGAAAGCAGTCCGAAGTCGTCAGTGCGAAGTGCGAAGTCAAGCCACCCGGGTGAATGTGGACTTCGCACTTCGCACTGAAGACTTCGCACTGTTTCCAGACTTCGCACTTCGTACTGAAGACTTCGCACTGTTTCCAGACTTCGCACTTCGCACTGACGACTTCGCACTTATATTTGCGGAGCATATGAAACCAATCCTCCTCCTCACCCTGCTCTGGTCCATTTTTTTGTTGCCTTGTCTGGCAAATGCTGGCCCGCCACCGGCCATTGAACACGACCTTGTGCTCACGGAAGCCGAATGGGAAACGCCCAACATCATTCGTATTCCTTTTACCCTTACCGGTACGCTCATTACCGTGCGGGCGCGGCTGGATACGCTGGAGGGCAATTTCTTTTTCGATACGGGCGCCAGCAGCCTGCTGCTGAATTACAGGCGCCAGGTCGGCAGAAACCTCCTGAATGTCGGGCAACCGGCCGGCGGCGTTACGGGCAAAGTGCGCGTGCTCGGCGCTTCCAAAGTAGACACCTTCCTGATGGACAACCTGCAGGTGGTCAATCTTTCGGCCGACTGGATCGATATGTCGCACATCGAGCGAAGTAAAAAAATCGACCTGCTGGGCATTATCGGCTACAATGTTTTTGCAGGGTACGAAGTGTTGTTCGACTACCAGGCTTACCGGCTTGTCCTGATCCGCACCGACCCCAAAGGCAATCCCATAGAGGCGCTGCCCAACTGGGAGTATCAACTTTTGGGCGATTTTCCGGTTATTACCGCAGGCCACGTGGCCATTGCCAATCTTGCATTCGGAGACAAGGCGAAACGCTCCTTTGCGCTCGACTCCGGCGCCGAACAGAATTTGCTGAGTTTCAACACCGGCGGGCGTTTCCTCAAATCTCATTTTGAAATTAAAAAACGGGTCAGCCTCAACGGCGCCGGCAAGGAAAGTATCGAGGTGTTCAGCGGCGTGCTGCAAAATGCCCGTATCGATACCTTCCGGGTGAACCCGATGACTACCCTTCTGATCAATATGGATGAAATCAACGCCACGTATCAAACCAACGTGGACGGTGTGCTGGGGTATGAATTTCTGTCGCAGCGGCCGGTCAGTATCAATTATAAAAAGAAGCGGCTCCGGCTGTATGGTAAGTTCCGACCGTGATTAACCATCATCTGAAGATCTTTCGATCTCTTCGGCGTAGCCGAACAGATAATTGGTTATTAAATACCTTTACGTTATCAAAATGGCAAGCATACATCTAAAATATCCGGCAACGCTGCTTTTCCTGTTCCTGGCCACCTGGGCCACGGCGCAGGTGGATACTTCTAAAAGCGGGTTCGGAACCTACTTTTTTGAGGGCGACGAAGTGGTATTCGAATTCGACCGGCGCACTTACGAACATGCCGTTCACAACTCCAACGGCAAAGTGGTTGATTTCGACGACCTCGATATTTCGAACGTGGCGGTCACGGGCAATTTCAACAACTGGTCCAAAAAAGGCTGGAAAATGCGCCGCGTCGATGCCAACCGTTTCCAGGTGCGCAAACACCTCGCCGATTTCAAGGACGCGCCCAACTGGGAATTCAAATTCCTGATCAACGGCACCTACTGGGCTACGCCGGATGCGGATCCGAAAAGAACGAGCATTCTGAATATGTACGACCTGAAAAACCCGGATGCACCCGGCCCTATGGTCAGCGACACCGGCAACGTGCGTTTTTACCTGAGAGGTTATCCGAATGCGACACATGTGATCCTCACCGGCTCCTTCAATAACTGGGATGAAAGTACCATCCATATGAAAAAAACGTCCGGCGGCTGGGAAATCCACCTCTCCCTGGCGCCCGGCATTTACGAATACAAATTCATTGTCGACGGCCAGTGGACGGAAGATCTGGCCAACAGGGAAAAACGGCGCAACCAATACGACACCTACAACTCCGTTTTACGCGTATTTACGGTGGTGCATTTTGACCTGGATGGTTACCACGAAGCAAGACAGGTGGTGCTATCCGGCAGTTTCAACAACTGGGATCCGAACGCCATTAAAATGCGCCGCACGGAAACGGGCTGGCGTGCCGAACTTCCCCTGATCGGCGGAAAACACCTGTACAAATTCGTGGTCGACGGCAACTGGATCACCGATCCCGCTAACCGGCGCGTGGAAATCGATCTGGAAGGGAATCACAATTCAGTACTCTTTATACAATGATGAATGATGAATGATGAATGATGAATTTTTCAACATATCACTCTGTTTTTTCGTGCTATAACAGATTGAATTTCAAATTTTTATCACAAAAATCCTGATTCAATCGAGTAGCCAAAATTCATCATTCATCATTCATCATTCATCATTCAATTACAATTCCACTGATACAACACCGCCGCCAGTCCGACCATTTCGTCGGGTTTGGCCAGCGTACTCAGGTATAAAGTGGTGCCGCCAAATTTATCTCCTTCGCTGCACAGGTAATCATAGCGCCCGTCGCCGTCCAGATCGCCTGCCCAGTACACTTCCGGTGAACCTTCCATGTCGGGCATACCCAGTTTTTGTTTTTTGCCGGAAACAGAAGTAGCGAAAACGGTGTAATCCCAGTCATGAATGGGTGAATTTTTTTGCACCGCAATTCCATATGGTTGAAGCGATGCCAGTTTTTGCAGTTTCGGATCATCCTGAGAACGAAACAGGTCGGCGCCGGAGATGCCCGAACGCTCTTTCAGTTTCCCGGAATAACCCACCAGGAAAAGGGAAGTTCCGGATACTCCCGGAGTTTGCGTAATGACCTCTCTGTCAATTATTTCCGCTTCGCCATGCTCGTCGGTGTAGTCGGCTATGGCATATTGAAGCCGGACGGATCGCACCGCATATTTTCCATCGGATTCACGAAAAAGGCCATACCAGTTCCAGTGTTTCTCCATGTCAGGCGAGGCGGAAGAACAGGCGTTCCCGGTGGCAAACTGCACACGCCAGTCTTCATTCGGGTAGGGCGGCGTGGCTTCGCGCGCTTGTTCAGGCAGCAGAAAGCCGCTGAACATATACCCGCTTTTCCCTTCATATACCACCGACAGCCAGTAGCCGATATGCGGTTCCTGAATTTTTCTGCCAAAAGAATCGTATTCCCGTAAGATACCGATGGTATCGCGGCGTGCTTCCGGCTGGTAAGACTGCCGTTTCCCGTCCGGAGTGGGGCGGTATTCGTTTTTCACCATGACTTTGGCTCCGAATGGCGCCAGTGCCAGCACCCTGCTTTCCCGGTCGGGCGTGGCGCGGAGTTTCAGGCCCGAAACGGCGATGACAGTGTGGGGCGTTTGTGCAAAAAGAGGGCTGCAAAACAGGCCCAGAAAGAAGACAAAGAGTGTTTTTGGCATGTATGGTAATTTGAGTAACGAATTAATCAGCAACAATACCAGTGCCACATCAGCGCTACCAGTCCGGCCACTTCGCCGGGTTTTGCCTGCGAACTGAGGTACAGCATATTCGCGCCGATCTCTCCTGCCGCATCGAACAGGTAATCGCGGCGGCCATCGCCATCGAGGTCGCCGGCCCACAGCAGGTCGCCGGGCGCTTGCTTGTAGTCCCTGCCCGGGTGATGCAGAATGAGTTGTTGCGGCGCTTTTTGCGCATTTTCCAGCGACATGGCGTATTCGCCGTCATACCCGTCCGGCACCTTTCCCACCAGCACACCCCAGGTTTGTAAAAGGTTGATGTTCCAGCCTGTATCGGGATTCATAAATACGGATAACTGTCCCAAAACCGGGTATGCCTCCACACCTGAAATGTCTTTGCACTCCGTCCAGGCGCCCTTTTTTCCGATCAGGAAAATCGGCTGTTCGGGCACGTCGGCGGCCTGCACGATGAGTTCGCGTTGCAGAAGACCATAATCGCCGTTTTCTTCGGTATAATCGGCTATTTTATAATTCAGTTGGACAGCACGCAAGGCGAATTTTCCATCCGGCTGCCGGAAAAGGCCGTACCAGTTCCATTGTTTTTTCAAGTCAGGCCGGAAAGAGGTGCATGTCGCGCCGCCCGGCATTTGCAGGCGCCACTGGTCGTTGAGATTGGTATAGGTTCCTTCACCCAACTCTTCTTTACCGGCCAGGAAACCACTGAACATGTATCCCTTTTTGCCTTTGTACCGGACCGTCCACCAGTAGCCGATATGGACATCGGTTCTCGTTTCCGGGGCTTCACCATTCCAGAAAGTGTATTGCATCAGCGTGCCAAGGGTATCGCGACGGGCTTTCGGCTTGTATACGTTCTCCTCGTTTTCCCGCGACAACACATTGTAAACGGCAACCTGCGCGCCGAAAGGAGCGACGGCCAGGGTTTTGCCGCGCTGGTCGGGCGTGGCGCGGAGTTTGAGGCCGGCCGTGGCGATGACGGTGTAGGCGTGCTGGGCGAAAAGCACAGGCCCCAGCGCGGTGATCAGAGCAAGCAGAATAGATGTCTTCATCATCAGCAGACGTGCGTTTTGCCCTGTAAATTGCCTGCTTTCGGCGGCAAATAGGATACGGGGCGTTTTACAAAGAATGCGGCAGTGCTTTTGTACATAAATATTAAACGAACCATGTGCCGGGAACGTCACTTTTTTCGGAATCTTGCCACGTTTTCAGCCTATTCCTAACCGGCTGTACCACCATTATGAAACAACGCACCATCACGGCCGTCTTTTTTGCGGCCGCCATGATCGGAGGAATCTACGGCGGCGTATGGCCGTTTTTCTTTTTATTCCTGTTTATCGCCGCCGGAAGCCTGTGGGAGTTTCACGGACTGCTGCTGCCGAAAGACGAGCCGAATTTCACCATGAAACGCCTGCTTGGTGTGAAACAGGGCGTACTGGCTTTGCTCATGGTGGTTTTTTACCGCTTTCCGGAACTGTTTTCGTCGGGAATACTACAGGGCTGGCTTACCGAGTGGCCCTTCCTGCTCACCTTCCTGATGGGCATCGCCCTGTTGTTCGAACTGTTCGGCACTTCCAAAACACCGTTTCAGAACTTCGGCTACTATGCCGCGGGCATCTTCTATATCGCCCTGCCCGTAGCCATGCTGTACGATGTGGCATCTCTGGCCGACTACCACCCGAACCGGGTGATGGGCATTTTCTGGCTCATCTGGACCAACGACACGATGGCTTACCTCATCGGCTCGCGCATCGGCCGCACGAAACTCTTCGAACGTATTTCGCCCAATAAAACCTGGGAAGGTACGCTCGGCGGCGCCGTCTGCACGGTGCTCATGGCCTGGCTATTGTCCGCCTACGTGCCCGATTTCAGCGCGGCCCAATGGCTGGCTGTCGGCGCCATGGTGGGCATTTTCGGTACGCTCGGCGATCTGGTGGAAAGTATGCTGAAACGCAGCGTGGGCGTGAAGGACTCGGGGAATCTGCTGCCCGGGCACGGGGGGCTGCTGGATCGGTTTGATTCGTTTTTGTTTGTGCTGGGGTTTGTTTGGGTGGTGGTGCGGATGGTGGGGTGAAGTGATTATGGTTTTGGTGATAATTCAAATGTTTCCTCAAACCAGGCCAAAAAAGGATCAACTGTACCAGCCATGATGTCAAAATATTTTGCAGATATGGCCTGACCAAAAGGCTTCCCGGGATCTTTTTGCCAGGCAAGCCAGGTATGAAGAAGTGCTTTTTGCTGTTTAGCAGCAGAAAACTTATTGAAAGGAAAACCCATTAAATCGGTGATGGTATGCTGTGCGTGCATCCATAGTGCATCATTGGAATCAATCAAACTACTTAAAAAGTGCTCTAAATAGCCATTGCCGAGATTGTTTGGCATAATCCATATTCCTACCACAGGCATATTCTCCTCTTTTACAATATGATATCCGTGCTTTGAAACTGTTGAGATCAGAGATTCAGGCTGAAATTTAAAAGACAATATGTCAAGAATTGAATGCCAGCGTGCTGAAGGGCCAAGATCATCAGCATCCAAAACGATACCGATATTCTTCAATTCATTTTGATCCAGCGCTTCTTTCAAAATGCGCAGAGCACCGTCAAAACCTTGACCGTTTTTAACAAATTCATCCCGAAATTTTAAATCTGAGTGATATCCCAAAGGAGGAGGCAGTCCCCGGCTTTTGCACAATACGGCCAATGCAATGGCATCATTGCCTTCTACAATTAATTGTTATTAATTGTTGTGCCATGTGATTATCTGGGTTCCAGTTTTGATTCCAGAGCATTTTCCAGGCGCTCCAGATCATAGGAAATGGCCTCGATATCGTCGGATTTATGCGCTTTTTGCAGTCGGAAATACGCGCCCAGTTCAGCATTGCCAGGCTGCTCCAGAAGATATGTAAACGTGCGTACAGTATCCTGGCTATGCGTGGTAACGAATACCTGGATATCCCACAGTTTGGAATAATGGAAAATCAGACTCCATAGATGTTCCTGAACTGAATGATGAAGGCCTGCTTCTATTTCATCGATCAGTAACATCGATCCTTTAGCACTAACTAATGCAATTGCTAGAAGTAGTAGTCTTTGAGCGCCATCACCAAGGTTTTTAAGGGGAATAGGTAGAGGTTCATTGCCTAATCTAACCAAGGTTCTGTCCTCTCTAATATCGACACGTTTCAAGTCAGGGAAAATGGTTCTTTGCAAAATCCCTATGACTTCATCTTCTGACGGCGTTAACACAATGCCATCCCAAAGCTGCTTAATAGGGAAAACTGATTCGTTACCGAACGGAAGATATACACACCCATCTTTAGGGTGGTCAAACGGCGTCAGGCTGCTCGTCAATTCTCCATTTCTTCCAGGAATTGAGTATTGAAACTGAATATTATCTTTCCCGTTTACCTTTCGTTTTAAGTTAATATCACCCAGAATTAATAAAATAGTTTCCTCCTTATGTTGTCGTAAAATTTCGCGATTAAAAAGTGATTCATACGATTCTTCCTGACCAGGTACCAGTTGGCCTCTTCGGGAAATTATATTATTAATAACGGTCACATGGGCATTTGCCGCAATAATCCGCAATGCCTCCAGTAAAGCCGTCTTGCCCGTATTGTTTTTACCGGCAAAAAGGTTGACCCTACGCAATCCTTTCAAATGAAATTGTTTGAAAAGACGGAAGTTTTGGATGTTCAGTTCATTCAGCATAACGTGCAAAAATAAGGGATTTATTGACATCCTACAGTTTGGAACGAGCAACAGTGCCGACTCTTTTACAATATCTTCCAATTCTCTCCCATCAAATATTAAAAAACGCCCGCAGCCGTTCCACATCCCCGCTATCGTAAACCTCCTTCGGGCAATCCTCGATGGGGCACAGCATGGCATGGAACTCCCGGAGCACCGGAATATGGGTCAGCGGAAAAATATGGCGAACCGGCGTGCTGTGAAAATCCACGTACTGCAAGCCGCTCATACCGGCCAGGGGCGTGAGATCGTGCACCTGCGTACGGCAGCAGGAGAGTTCCTGCAATGCTGTGAGCCCGGCCAAAGGCCCCAGGTCGCTCACCGGCGTATCGAAACAGGTGAGCGTGCGCAGGCTGGTGAGCCCGGCCAGCGGCGACAGGTCGACGACCTGGGTCTCGTAAATGGAGAGATCGAGCAGATTGTGCAGCGACGCGAGCGGGCCGAGGCTGTTCACCGGCGTGTAGTAGCAGTGCAGGTGTTGCAGTTGCCGCATGTGCTGCAATGCCGTTAAATCGCCCACCTGCGTGTAGGAGCAGTATAAATGCTGCAAATGCGTGAGCGCTGCCAGTGGGCTCAGGTCGTGTACAGGCGTGTGCGAGCAGTTGAGCAGCAGCAGTTGATGAAGGCCGGACAGCGGCGTCAGGTCATCGACCTGCGTATTACTACAACTCAGGCGCAGGAGTTCGGAAAGCCCCGCTACCGGGCGCAGGTCGTGGACTTTGGTGTCAGGGCAAAGCAGCACTTTTAAACGACCGAGCCGGGCCAGCGGGCCCAGGTCATGCACGGGTGAATTGGAACAATAAAGCGTTTCGAGGCCGTCGAGGCCGGCAATCGCGCTCAGGTCGGCAACTTTGGTGTATTCACAGGAAAAGTATTGTAATTCAGGGTGTTGCGACACGGGCGCAAGGTCGGTAACATCCGTGCTGGAACAGTTGAGGTGTTTTAAACGACGCAATTGTGAAAGCGGCGACAAATCATGGACTGCGGTGCTGTTACAGTCGAGCCATTCCAGATGACTCAATGAAGCGAGCGGCGACAGGTCGGTGAGGTCCCATTTTCTGCCGGAACCCGAAATATGCAACTGCTTCAGGTGGCTGAGTTTTTCTATGCCGCGGATCGATTCGATCTGGTTGTTGTTTTCCGGTCTTCTCCATTCCGGGGGAGTATCCGGTCCATGCTGTTCCCCTTTATCTATCCATAAACTATTGCTCAGTACCAGGGTTTCCAGCCAGGTGCAGTCGCCCAGTTCTTCCGGCACGTCGGTCAGCCGGCACCACCCCAGGTGCAGGTAAGGATTCCGCGTTTTTTTGTTTTCTTCAATCCGTTTAAGTGCTAGTTCCGACATGGTTTGAACAGGATTTACAAGATTTAAAAGGATTGGAAGGAGCTCTGTCTTCCCGGGCTGCTCACAAAAATCCTTCAAATCTTTTAAAATCCTTCCAATCCTGTTCAAATATCTTCCGGCAGGCAGGATTGAAAA
>JAKQJD010000169.1 GCA_029561355.1 Bacteroidota bacterium
AAGAATCTGTCGCGTAGTGGCCACTTCCACGCGGTACGACACACCGGTGTTGTATGCGTCGAAATATTGTATACCCGAAACGGCCATCAGTTCCGATACCGCCGGGCGTTCCAGCCGGAATTTAAAAGGCAAGGCATCGGCAGGCAAGGCAAAGCCGAATTCCACCCGGCGGTTGACGTGTGCACCTATCGGATTCGGTGATGCGTCCAGCACGTTTTTCGCAATGGGAAATGCAGCGCCTGCACTGCGCAAAACGATTCTGCTGCCGGCAATACCACGGTCGGTCAGGGCCTTTCCAATGATTTCAGCGCGTTTAATGCCATAATACAAGTCGAATTTGGCGGGCCCCGTTTCATTGGTATGTACGGTAACAAAAAGGGTTGGCGCAGGGAAATTGCGCCCGATCATCGCAATGCTGTCCAGAATTTTCAGGTTGTCTACCGATAAAAGGTCTTTATCGCTGTCGTATAAAATCGTGGAAACAGTGAAATTTTTCGGCTCGTTTGAAACAACCGTTTCCGCCTGGTCATTTTTTGCGAACAGCAAAGGTGCCGCAGCCGTTTGCTGTTCGGGCGCTTCTTCCTTCATGTAGGCGATGTAAATATCGCGTTCGCCATAACTGTCGAGCCGGTCGGAAGCGAAAAAAGCGGTGCGCCCGTCGGTCGCGAGTCGGAATGATTCGTCATTACCCGGCGAGTTCACAGGTGTACCGACGTTGACGGCCGGTTGCAACGATTTTTTATTATCTTCAAAAACGGATTTGTACACGTCCAACCCGCCGATGCTTTCCGGACGGTTGCTGCTGAAATAAAGCGTCCGACCGTCGCGCGCCAGAAACGGCGTCACTTCATCGTAGGGCGAATTCACGGCAGGCCCGAGGTTCACAGGGGCCGTCCATGCGCTGTCGGCAAATGTGGCATACCAAAGGTCCATGCCGCCAAAACCGCCAGCCCGCCGGCTGGAAAACAAGAGATGATGGTCATCAATAAAAAACGGGGTGCCGTCAC
>JAKQJD010000170.1 GCA_029561355.1 Bacteroidota bacterium
GCGTTTTCCATTCCGCAAAATCGCCGGCCAGAATCCTTCGGCGGGCTTCTTTTACCAGCCAGAGGAAAAAACCAAGATTTTGCAGGGTGGCCAGTTGCATACCGAGGATCTCGTTGTTTGCAAACAGGTGCCGCAGATAGGCCCTGGAATGCGTCACGCTGCTGTGTACCGGACTATCCGGGTCGATGGGCGTAAAATCTTCGCGCCATTTCTGGTTTTTAATATTGATAATACCCTCGCCGGTGTACAGCACGCCGTGGCGGGCATTGCGGGTGGGCAATACGCAATCGAACATGTCGATGCCGAGCGCAATGCACTCCAGAATGTTTTCAGGGGTACCCACGCCCATGAGATAACGCGGTTTGTCTTTGGGCAAAATAGCGGTGACGAGTTCGGTCATGGCGTACATGTCTTCCGCCGGCTCTCCAACCGAAAGCCCGCCGATAGCATTGCCTTCGCGGCCGAAAGAAGCGATGGCTTCGGCAGAAATGCGGCGCAGATCCGGGTAGGTACTGCCCTGCACGATGGGGAACAGCGCCTGCGAATGTCCGTACAAAGGTTCCGTGTTGTCGAACCGCTCGATGCAGCGCGCGAGCCAGCGATGGGTCATTTCCATCGATTTGCGGGCGTAGAACACGTCGCAGGGGTACGGCGTACACTCGTCGAAAGCCATGATGATGTCGGCCCCAATGACGCGCTGGATGTCCATCACGTTTTCGGGTGTGAAGGTGTGCTTGGAGCCGTCGATATGGCTTTGAAAGGTCACCCCTTCTTCCTTGATTTTGCGCCGGTGGCCCAGCGAATACACCTGGTAGCCGCCGCTGTCGGTCAATACGGGGCCTTTCCAGCCGTTGAAGCCGTGGATGCCGCCCGCTTTTTGCAGCACTTCCAGTCCGGGGCGCAGGTACAGGTGGTAGGTATTGCCCAGGCAGATTTGCGCCTGAATATCGTCGCGGAGTTCGTGCTGATGTACGGCTTTTACCGTGGCGGCTGTGCCGACGGGCATGAAAATGGGGGTTTCGATCGTGCCGTGGTCGGTTGTGAGTACGCCGGCACGGGCGGAGGAGTTTGGATCGGAATGGGCGAGCGTGAAAGTCAAGATGTAGTCCTAATTTTTATAACTTACTCTGTCATCACCGCTCTTTCCACTCTGCCGGATCGCGTTTGATGGAACAAAAATAATGCATTTTTCGTGCAAATGCTTCATTTCCGCCGAACTGGGGTTCGGCGCTACGCCAGGTTTCGATTGCTGTCCAGTTTCAGCAACACCCCGATCATCAGCGTAAACCCGATCAGCGAAGAGCCCCCGTAACTGATGAACGGCAACGGAATACCGATGATGGGAAACAGGCCCATGGTCATGCCCACATTTACCAGCACGTGGATGAACAGAACACCCGCCACGCAATATGCGTACACCCTGGAAAAATTGGAGCGTTGTCGTTCAGCCAGCACCGTAATGCGGTACAACAGCCAGAAAAACACCACAATGATAGCGGCGACTCCGATAAAGCCCTGCTCTTCGCCGATAGTGCAGAAAATGAAGTCCGTGCTCTGTTCGGGCACGTACTTGAGTTTGGTCATATTGCCGTCGAGGAAACCCTTGCCGCCGAAGCCGCCGGAGCCGATGGCCATTTTGGAGTGCAACAGGTTGTAGGCCGCGCCGCGGGCATCGGCAGCCGCTTCGCCCGGTTTCAGCCAGATCTTGATACGCTGCTGCTGGTGCGGCGCCAGCAGGGTGTAGCAGGCAAAGTTGGCGGCAAAAACCAACCCGATGCCGATGGATAACATGAGCAGCCAGGTGCGCAGGTGCGACTGCACAAGGCTGTTTTTTTTCAGGTAATTGGGCAGAAAAGTAGCGGCAAACAAAATGAAATGCGGCACCATCACCGCCAGACTCCGTTGCTGCTCGTCTACACCGGTCGCCGGGTCGACGCCCGCCTGGGCAAGTACCCAGTTGAAAATAGGCGTCCACCAGATGGTAATCAGCACCAGGGCCAGCCATACGCCCAGCCACACCTGCGTGCGGGTACGAAAACGGGAGATCAGCCGGAAATTGGTGAATGCCAGCAGCCAGGCCACCACGAACGGCGGATCGAATACCAGCCCAAGCAGCACCATGGCCGTAATGCCGAAACCGACGAGGTACCAGGTGGGCGACAAACCCTCGCGGTACAGCACCATCATAAAGGAAAAAAACACCAGCGCCGAGCCCGTATCGTTCTGAATGAGCGGCGACATGATGATGGCCGGAACCAGGAAAATGCCCATGGCGATGATGCGGCTGCGCCATTCGCGCAGGTCCACGCCGGTTGAACTCAGGTAGGCCGACATGGCCAGGCAGGTGCCGAATTTGGCGATTTCCGCCGGTTGCAGGGAAAAGCCGCCGATCTGGTACCAGGCATAGGCGCCATTGATTTCCCGGCCGAAAATGAGCGTTCCCGGCAGTAAAATCAGCGAAAAAAGGTAAATAAAGAAAGCGAACGTGCGCCAGAACGCCCAGTCGCTCATCATAATAACAAAAATCAGGGCGAAGCACACCACCATAAAAAACAGTTGCTTGCCGGTGTTATTACTCAGGTCGAAAAAACTGAACGGGGCGTTCGGATCATAATTGACGGCAAAGATCATCAGCCAGCCGATGATCACCAATGCAACATACAACCCCAGCGTGAGCAGGTCCGCTCCACCGGCAGCATTCGAAATTTGTCGGGTGCCCGTTATCATCTTCTTATTCTAAAAAATCACGCGGATGTATGTGCTGATCCCGCGCCGGATAAGCGCCGGGGAATTCGGCCAGTTGCGCAATGAACGCCATGGCTTCCAAACGCGAGCGAAAAGCGCCCACGCGTAGTTTGTAATAAGGTTTTTCGTGTATCCAGTCGGCAGGAACTTCCGGGTAGTACGTTTTGAAACGCAATCGCCCGTCTTCTACCTGCTGCCGGTCCGTAGAGGCCATTACCTGCACGCGCCAGCCGTCGATGTGCGGCGTTGTGCGGTTGTTGTTGACCCACGAACGCAGGAGTTGGGTTATTTTCGGGTCTTCATTGATCTGGACTTCCTGCGCACGAACGGCAACGCTCCATTGCAGCAGAATGGCCGCGAAGAGCAGGCATTTGACACCAAACGAATTTTTTCCGGATAAAATATGCATATCAACTTCGTGTTGAGTCTTTTTTAAAAGCGCACCGTTTCGAGTGTGTTTCGTTATTTGTGTTTTGTTTTTCGGGAGTATTTTCCCAAACACGAACCACAGAACCAAACACCCTGCTTATTTTCCAATGATCTGAAGCGAGGAAGAAGTACCCAGCCGTTCGGCGCCCGCATCTACCAGCGCCTGCGCTTCCTGGGCCGTGCGAATACCTCCCGATGCCTTGATTTTAAAATTCGGGCCTGCCTGCGTCCGCAAGGTACGCACCATTTGCGGGGTGGCGGGGTGCCCGTGCATGCCGGTACCCGTTTTCAGCCACATGATGCGGACTTCCTGCGCGATTTCGGCCACTTTTTTGATTTCGGGTTCCGTCAGCAAACCGCATTCCAGGATAAGTTTGAGCGTTTTGCCACGCATATGGGTAGCGCGGGCCACACTGTCGATGTCGTGGGTAACGTGGTTCCAGTTGTCGCTTTTCAGAGCGGCGATGTTGATCACTGCGTCCAGTTCGTCAGCGCCTTCATCGAGGGCACGTTTGATTTCTTCACTTTTGGCAGCAATGGCCGTGTATCCCATCGGGAATCCGATCACCGTCACAACGCGTACCCGCGAGGCATCGCCGATAATGCGCCGGGCATCACGTACATACAAAGGTGGAATACAAACGCCTGCAAACTGATGTTGTATGGCTTCTTCGCACACTTTGCGAACATCTGCAAGCGTGGTGTCCGGTCGGAGGATGGTGTGCTCTATAAATTGGGAAAGTTCCGTCATATTCTTGAAGGATTCCGGACGACAGCGGAGTGTTTTTGTGGTATGAAGCAAAAAAAGGAGGCCCTCCCGCATGGTTCCGGACGGAAGGGCCTAAATCGCTTTCATGTGGCTTTTCGCAGCAAATGTAATTGCTTTTTTGAATGTTGCTTCATTTTAATGAGAACAATTCTAAATTTTTTTTATTTATTCAAAAATCGTCCGCAAACGGATGCGCTGCAACAAAAAAGGCCTTTTCCTACATAATATCCGCTGCGAGGTGTTTCCAAAGCATGTCTTTGAGTAGTTGAATGTTCTTATTCGTCACCGCTGAAATGAAAATGGTGGGAATACCTTCCGGCAGGGTTTCGCGCAGCATTTGCTCCAACCCGTCGTCGATCAGGTCGGCTTTTGAGATAGCCAGCATACGCGGCTTGTCGAGCAGGTCGGGGTTGTATTCTTCCAGTTCGTTCAGCAGGATATTGTACTCATCCTCGATGCGTCGGTCCGTATCGGCCGGCACCATGAACAGCAAAATACTGTTGCGTTCGATGTGCCGCAGAAAACGGTGTCCGAGTCCGCGGCCTTCGTGCGCGCCTTCGATGATCCCCGGAATATCTGCCATGATAAACGTCTGACCTTCCCGCACCTTGACGATTCCAAGATTAGGCGTCAGTGTGGTGAACGCATAGTCGGCGATCTTCGGCTTGGCGGCGCTTACCACGCTGAGCAGGGTGCTTTTTCCGGCATTGGGGAAGCCTACCAGACCTACGTCGGCCAGCACCTTGAGTTCCAGGATGACCCATTTTTCGATATTCGGCTCGCCGGGTTGTGCATAACGCGGCGTCTGGTGCGTGGAGGTTTTAAAAAAGGTATTGCCCTTCCCTCCCCTGCCGCCGGGAAACAGGATTTTTTGCTCTCCCTTTTCGGTGATCTCCATCAGGATCTCGCCGGTTTCGGCATCTTTGGCCACCGTACCCAGTGGAACCTTTACAATGACGTCGTTGCCATCGGAGCCTGTTTTCAGGCCTCCGCGGCCAATATCGCCGTCGCCGGCAAAAATGTGTTTACTAAAACGCAAAGACAACAGCGTCCACTCCTGTGGATCCGCCTGCAATATAATGTGGCCGCCGCGGCCACCGTCGCCACCGTCGGGTCCGCCCTTCGCTGTGGTAGGGCCCCGGTAAAAATGCACGCTGCCCGCTCCGCCTTTACCGGAACGGAACATGATTTTTACATAGTCGACGAAATTCTGTTCTGCCATATAGATTAGAAGTGAGAGGGTGAATGTGAGCGGGTGAGAAGGGGCTGAATTTTTCGCAAAGGTAGAATAAGCGCGGGTAATCCGCCGAATTCCTGAAAGGTCGTAGTTTGGCCCTCCCAAAAAAGATATTCATACGCTCAGGTTTTTGGGAACTTGCAAGTCATCCGATGACTTCGAGTCATCGGATGACTTGCAAGTTCCCAAAAACCTGAGCGTATGATAAACTTTTAAACTGTCGCATAGTTCAATGTTATCCTAACCACTTACATACCACCACATGCTCCACACGCCCGAACCCGCCGATCTGACCAAAACCATTGAAAACAAAAAATTCATCGACCCCACGGAGCAAAACTGGCTGGAAGGCCCCCGCGACCGGGGTTTCGAGTTGCTGTTCGCACTGAAAGTGCTGTGGGAGTTTTTACGTGGATTCCGCGGACTGCATTTCGTAGGCCCGTGCATCACCGTTTTCGGTTCGGCCCGCTTTAAGGAAGGCCACCGCTACTACGAAGCAGCCCGTTCGATGAGCAAACGCCTCTCCGAACAACTCGGCCTGGCCATCATGACCGGCGGCGGCCCCGGCATCATGGAAGCCGCCAACCGCGGCGCCCGCGAAGCAGCCGGGCCTTCTGTGGCCTGCAACATCGCGCTGCCGTTCGAGCAGTCCGTCAACCCGTACGTGGATAAATTCGTCACGATCCGCTACTTTTTTGTGCGCAAGGTGATGCTGGCCAAATACTCTTATGCCTTCGTTATCTTCCCGGGCGGCTTCGGCACCATGGACGAGTTTTTCGAGATCCTGACGCTGGTGCAGACCAAAAAAGTGGAAAACTTCCCCATCGTCGTCATGGGTATGGATTATTACAAACCCATCCGGGATTATGTGGAATTTATGGTGCAGGAAGGCACGATTTCACCCGAAGACCTGAGCCTGGTGCTGTTCACTGACAGTGAGGAGGAAGCCATAGCGCACATCCGGCAGTATTTGACCACGAATTATAAGCCGGTGCGGCGGAAGAAGCCGGTGTGGTGGTTGTTTGAGAAAAGTTAGGCGGGGCATTGGACAGGATGATACCTGGAGCGGAGGAGCAAAGCCTTGGCTCTTAAACTCACCGCACCAGCAACACATCTCCCTGACGCTGCCAGTGCAGTATCCGCCCGCATTGCTCCCATTCCGCTTCCAGTAGCCAAACGAATATGCCGGGCGCAGGGTAACGACCCGAAACCGTCCCATCCCAACTTGCCTGCGGATCGATCGTTTCGAAAAGCAGGCTTCCCCAACGGTCGAACACCCGCAGCCGGTAGGTTGTGAGCAAAATATCTTCGCGCAAAAAAGGCCGGAACTGCCGGTTGTCTTCCGTGCCGGATTCCGGCGCAAATACGTTGGGCACGTACATCGGATCTCCCGTGCGTTCGTCCTCCTGCGTTACCACCGTTTCGGCTTGCTCCGCCTGGCATACGTTGCTGACCGTCACCCGGTACAAACCGGACGCCGACACCGCAATGGATGCTGTGTTTGCCCCCGTATTCCATTGGTATTCCAGTTGTTCGGTGAGTCCTTGCGCCAGTAGCGAGAGCATCACTTCGCTGCCGGGATCGCAGGGAAGCGTGGCGGCCGGCAGCGAAACCGACAACGCCGGAAGTTGACCGACGGCAATCGTCGTATCGGAAAGGCAGCCCCGGGCGTCGCGCAGGCGGATCGTATGGTCGCCCGCCGCAAGGTCGTCCGCAAACAGACCGGACACATAGTCTCCACTATCGACCGACCATTCGAAAGGGGGCAACCCACCCGACAAAGCCGACAATGCCGCCGTACCGCTCGGCCGGTTCGGACACGACGGTGTCGTTTCTACGGCGAATACCGATTCCGGCCACGCAAACACCCGGATATGCACGAGCGAATCGCAGCCTTTCGTGGTATGAAGCATAAAACTTCGTTCTTCGCCTGCCTGCAGAACGCTGCCCGCAAACGTGTACGTCGTTCCGGGACATACGCCGATTTCCTGCGATTGCTCTACCACCGGAAGCAGGGAAGTGGTGGTTACTACGATAGAATCGCAGCCCTGCACAGTGGTCAAACGCAAGGTATCCGTACCCACCAATGCCGAATCGCAGGTCGTTTCATTCAAAAACCGGAGGAATGAGGGCGCGAAAAGGGTCGTCGTAATGATCAATGAATCACATCCCTGTGTCGTCACTAAATGCAACGTATCCACACCTGCCAGCGCAGGATCGCAAGTCGTTAAACTCAATTCCGTCTGCACGGAAGGTAATAAGGTTTTTGTCGTAATGACTAGTGAATCACACCCTTGTACGGTCATCAAATGTAGTGTGTCTACGCCCGCCAGCGCAGGATCGCAGGTCGTTGCGCTTAATATCGTTTGCACCGACTGTAGTAAAGTCGTCGTCGTAATCACCAGAGAATCACACCCCTGCACTGTCATTAAATACAAGGTATCCACGCCTGCCAGGGCCGGGTCGCAGGTTGTCGCACTCAACACCGTTTGAACCGACGGGAGTAAAGTAGTTGTCGTGATCACCAGCGAATCACAGCCCTGGGCCGTCATCAAATGCAATGTGTCCACACCCGCCAGCGCAGGATCACAGGTTGTTGCAGTTAACATCGTTTGAACCGACGGCAGCAAAGTCGTCGTTGTTATTACCAGCGAATCACAACCCTGCGCCGTCATTAAATGTGACGTGTCCACACCCGCCAGCGAAGGATCGCAGGTCGTAGCGCTTAACACCGTTTGCACCGACGGCAGTAAAGCCGTCGTCGTGATCACCAGCGAATCGCAGCCCTGTGCCGTCACCAAATGTACCGTGTCCACACCCGCCAGCGCGGGATCGCAAGTCGTTAAACTCAATTCCGTCTGCACGGAAGGTAATAAGGTTGTTGTCGTAATGACAAGTGAATCACATCCCTGCACCGTCATTAAATGCAAGGTATCCACACCCGCCAGCGCAGGATCGCATGTTGTTGCACTCAATTCCGTTTGGAATGAAGGCAATAAGATAGTTGTCGTAATGACCAGCGAATCGCATCCTTGCATCGTCATTAAATGCAAGGTGTCCACACCCGCCAGCGCAGGATCGCAAGTCGTGGCACTCAATTCCGTCTGCACGGAAGGCAATAAGGTGGTTGTAGTAATGACCAGGGAATCACATCCTTGCATCGTCAACAAATGTAAAGTATCCACGCCCGCCAGCGCAGGGTCGCAGGTGGTGGCGCTTAACATCGTTTGAACCGAAGGCAGCAAAGTAGTTGTCGTAATGACCAATGAATCACACCCCTGCACCGTCATTAAATGCAACGTGTCTACGCCCGCCAGTGCGGGATCGCAAGTCGTGGCGTTCAACTCCATCTGCACCGATGGCAGCAAAGTTGTTGTGGTAATCACTAAAGAATCGCAACCGTAAGTTGTACTCAAATGCAAAGTATCCACGCCTACCAGCGCAGGGTCGCACGTGGTGGCGCTTAATATCGTTTGAACCGACGGCAGCAAAGTAATTGTCATGATCACCAGAGAATCACACCCATACGTCGTCATCAAATGCACCGTGTCAACGCCTGCCATTGCCGGATCGCAAGTCGTTGAACTCAATTCCGTCTGCATCGACGGCAGCCAAGTAGTAGTCGTAATCACCAGAGAATCACACCCTTGCACTGTCATTATATGCAGCGTATCCACGCCCGCCAGCGCAGGATCGCAAGTGGTTGTGTTCAAAAGTGTATGCGCAAAAGACAATAAAGTGGTAGTAGTAATGACTATTGAATCACACCCCTGTGCCGTCATCAAATGCAACGTGTCCACGCCCGCCAGTGCGGGATCGCAAGTCGTGGCGTTCAACTCCATCTGCACCGATGGCAGCAAAGTTGTTGTGGTAATCACTAAAGAATCGCAACCGTAAGTTGTACTCAAATGCAAAGTATCCACGCCCGCCAACGCAGGATCGCAGGTCGTCGCGCTTAAAACCGTTTGAATCGACGGCAGCAGAGTAGTAGTAGTCACCACCAGCGAATCACATCCCTGTACAGTCATCAACTGCACCGTATCCACGCCCGCCAGCGCAGGATCGCAGGTGGTAGCCGCCACCTGTACCTCCACCGGCACACAAGGCCCGCACGATTTCACCTCCACCCGCAGCGTATCGCTCCGGTCGCCACAGGCCCAGACCTTCCGCACCCGCACCTCCTGTACTCCTGCCTGCTGCCAGCGCACCCAGGCCGTGTCCTGCGCCTGCTGCACCACCGTGCCGTCCGTGGCCGACCACTCGTATTGCGCCCCAGACACGCAGGAGCCTGTGACGTAGTACTGCTGCACCGAATCGCGGCACAGCGGTGCACAACGGGAGCCGGTAGTGGTCAGGTAGGGCTTGCCGGGGGCGTAGTAGGAAGCCGGAAAGGTGGGTATGCCTAATAACGACTCGCCGGACGGAAAAGTAATAGCCTGTTTTTCGTACTGGCAGGCAATACCTTTTTCGTTGGGCTTATGAATAATGCTGATAAAGTCTCGAAAAGTACTGCTGAGGTAAATTTTCCCATCCGGACCAATTTGTAGTTGCCCAGTATTACTCGCTGCCAGATCGATGGGGGTTCTGGATGACCGAATAGAATCGGGATGGTAAACACATAAATCATATTGATATAAACTATCTTTAATCGGGGTCCAGTAGTTAAAATACAGTTTGGTGTTATCAGGGGAAAATTCTCCGCCGTAAATACGCCTTACACTATCTAGGACTAATATGGGATTGTATATGGCCCCAGTGGCATTATCAAATGATAATAATTCAACATAGCAATCAAGTGTCCAGGGTTGGTTAAGGGTAATCCTGGCAGCACCAATTTTCAATAATTTAGTAGCATCTGGGCTGAATTTTAATACCCCCCCCTTACCAGCACCATGAGATCTATTTATTGCACCGATACTACTTACCAATGGCGATGATGACAACCCAGTATTTGTCAACGACCATATCAGATACCGATTACTCCCTGATTCGGCAGTTACCACCCACCAGTCTTCACCATTGCAATGCCGGGTAGCAGCCACTTTCTCCGTTGTTTTTTCAAATAATAAATGATCCTTGTCTGATATGTCTCCTAGGCCCCCGTTTAAGGTCATATCGATAACAGAATAGTACATTTTTCTAAGTGTATCCGCTGGAGTATTTATTACCAAATCAAATGTTTCAGGATAAAATAAATAATAAACATTTGTATTGCTAGGTAGTGGTATTGCCAGGATGTGCGTGGCAGATTCGGATCCTTTTAGCTTATTTCCCCCCATCGCCGGATTCACGGCCGGCATCAATTGGTGATTTTTATCCCACACATATTCCCCGTTGCTATAAAACAGCAGGTTCCCGTCGGCGTCACTCACAATCGCACTGGCCTCATAGGTGCTCATGGGAATTCCTGTCAGCACGGTGGGTGGATGGGTGTTAAAATTGAGCCCGACACTATCCCCGAAAAACCAGTAATTGCCTTCTTTGCCGGAGGGGCAGAGGAGAGTCTGTGCTTGTGTAGAAAGCCACGAGGGAATGATCAGCAGGAGCAGTATTCGGGACAGGGGCATCTCTATGAAGGTAGATAATGAAGAAACGTAGAATAAAGATATAGACTCCGGCGCTACCTGCTAAATATTCTTTTTTACAAAGTGTATAATAATAGCCAAACCGGGTTAAAGAAAATATATTCTTTTATTTCCTAATAAACCGTCTTTATGTTTGTCATGTGTCTGCGGCGCGGTATGTTCAAGCCCGGCACCAAACTTCCCTCCTATACATACTGTCGGCAGTTAATATATTCCCCTAATCCAGACCTGAATCAGGCTTTGTGAACCGCGCAAGGCCGGGCGCTATCTGCCCCATGATAGCCGATATCGCTTATTTACCTGAAATTATCGATTACATTTAATTTATGAAAACTACAAGTTTACTTTCTGCCATGCGGAGAGCAGTATTTCTATTGTTATTACTGGTATCTTACCATTCTTCTTTTACTCAGAGTCCCACTTGTTCGATTACAGGCCCCTCCGTAGTTTGTGAGGGAGATGTTTCCGTTTATCACATCGACGTACAGAATGCTGTTGACTACACCGTGCAATGGAATTTTCCGAACAACACCCTGATGGGTTTCGACAATGAAATGGCTGCGCCTCATTGGGATGCTGTAGGGACTATCACTGCAATTGCAAACGTAGTTCCATCTGGTGGCGGGGCAGCACTCACGTCCTGTACGTATGCCATAGAAGTTGTGCCACAACCCGATCCGACAATAACACCGGAGTATCTACCTTCAGGTATATGCCAGACGCAAGGGCGCAAAGAAATTGCAATCGAGGGTTATTGTCTTGGAAGTACGGCAAGGTTTTTACCTTTTGGCATGGGAGGCTCATACGACTGGACGGTGGAAGGAAGCAATTCCTACATGGTGGATAATACCGGAGCCCTTTTAGTCACAATGGACGCCCCGGGGCTTTTTAAGGTATGTCTGGAAGAAACCAGTGCTCCCGGATGTTCAAAAAAAGTATGTGCTACATATAGCGTTTTTGAGCCGCCAATAGTATCCATTACCGAACTTTCTCACGGCAACGCAACAGCCATCACCGTATGCAAAGGAGAGGATTTGCTTTTTGAAGGGCACTATGAGCACCCGGATGAGTTTAAAATTGGCAGCTGGTTTTGGGAGATTACCGCACAGAATAGTACAACCGTATTGGCAACCGGATCTGATGTTATGTTCAATCATACATTCGCATTCAGCGGTGTCTATGAGGTACATCTGTATGCTACCAACTGTCTGGGTTGCGCTTCTGAAAAAGAAACGCTGATTATTACAGTATTAGAAGCCCCGAAGCCGGAAATCATTTGCCCTTCGGTGGTGTGCCAGAGTGATGCTGTCATCCAGTATTGTACTCCTTCTGTCTGCACTTCCTACAACTGGAGTATTCAGGGCGGTGTCATACAGGGCTCCTCCACAGAAGATTGTGTAAACGTAGTATGGAACACCCCATTGCCAGATGGATATGGCTGGGTAACACTCGATCCTGGCAATTGTAGCGGCGGTGTTTGTACGGAGCCAGCCACGGTAGAGGTGCCTGTTATCCCGATCCTTCAACCAATCGAAGGCCCTGCCAGTATTTGCAATCCAGACGCATTGGCCGCTTATCAGGTTCCATACTGGCCAGGCGCTATTTACACATGGTCGATTGCTATTGAAGAAAATCTTTCCGGAGGCAGTATCACAACAGGTGAGAACAATATGCCCAATGCCCGTAACTACATACTGACAAATTTTTACGGCACTTTTCGTGTGAGCGTTCAAATAGAACACCCTGTTACGGGTTGCAGTGTCAGTACGGAACAAACAGTTGTTGTTCGGAATTTTGAGATTGCCGGCAATGAGGCTATATGTGTCGGGGAAGACCTGACACTCACGGTATCGCCCACACCCTCACCATTACCATACAGTGTGGAGTGGAATGTTATCGGTACCACTTTTGTCGAAAAAATAGAAAATGATCCCTCCATTACGATACCGGGAGACGTGTTTCAAACAGATGGGCTATTCTTTATCAATGCAGTGATTAATTTCGATGGCCAGGATGCCTTTGACTGTGATGCCCTTACTTACGCAGTTACCGTAAAACCCAAGCCTGAATCGGTTACAGAAATAATAGGCCCAAGAAACATATGTGTGAACCAGGTGTACACCTATGCTGCCAATCCTGTAAACCCCGGCACGCTGGATTGGACTATGTCTAACGGTAGCGTTCCTGCCACAGGAACCGGTGGAAGCGTAAATATTGTATGGGAAGACAGCCATTTATCGCCTTTCTCCATTTCCATTACACGCACAGTTGAAGGGTGCGTTTCCGATCCTTATGTGGTTGATAACATTGTTGCCACCGAGCCGGGCGATTTATACATCATCGGGCCGGAAACGGTATGTGAAGATGCTGTATCTACCTATACAGCCGATGTTGATGGCGGGTCTTCCTACAACTGGGTATTGTCGCCAGAAATTGCAGGTAGCATTATCTCCGGACAAGGGACTGCAGAGATCAGTATTCAGTGGTATCAAAAGAATTATCCTGAAACGCCCAAGATCATCCTGTACAGCACCGTCTGTGAAACTTCTTTATCAACGAAATTAAATGTAAATGTAACTTCGAACGACGTATCCATTCCATGCCCCAATAACACGCTCAATGGCTGTCGGGTATGTGCCAACAACCCGGTCACTTTTACCACCTATAACGGCGGCGGGCAATCATACACATGGCTGACCGATGATATTGTTGTGTATGAAAACAGTGTAAATACATTTACCACGACGTTCAGCGAACCCGGAACGCATTTTGTAAGGGTGCGAATGACCGGACCCGTTGATTGTCCTGGGGTATTTGAAAACATACTAAAAATAGATGTCTCACCCAATCCTGACCCGATACTGACAGTAGACAATTCATTCCCTTGCAAAAACCCCGAGCTGGTAAATGTTATTTCTACTTCTTACTCCGGGGCCAGTAGCGAAACCTTCAACTGGAGTTGGGACGGTGAAGATGCTTTGCATCCTTTTACCCCGCCCGTTTACACCATCTCGGGTGGCCAACTTACCATCGATGGCGACTCTTTCGATGAGGACTATTCCGGTGTTTTTTCAGTAGATGTAACACGAACCATCAGCGATCTCACCTGTGTCGCATCTGCTGACATCATCCTGGATTGTATCGACGATGTGAATGCACCGCAACCTGTAACGGGCATTGAATTCACGGACTGGGAGTTTAACCTCGGGCAGCCCTGCACCAACTGCCGTTCGGCTTCTCCCAATGCCTGCGGGTATGTGACAGTCCACGGTAATTTACTAGGCAGGGAGTTTTCTGAAGTAGATAACGCCGATTGGAGGGTAAGTGATCCGAATAACGGCTTGAATCCTGATCCGAATATTTATGATATAGGTGATGAACTAGGTCTTAGTTCCTACCCCATTTCAGTATTCAGCAAAGCCGGTTATTACCCCAGTTCGCTCAGGGTCAAGTTTCTTGATGAATCCTCCAGCCAGTATGATAAAAGGGTAATTCAGATACCAATTCAGCCGGGTTTTACCTGGAATTATTCTTGCGGGCAGGAACCGGGTTATTTTGATCTGAACCTGCTGGATATTTCAGAGCGGGTACCGGGAGTAGCCATTAGCGGCCGCGATTGGGATATTTCAGTGCTGGGTGGAGAGAATGTATTACTTGAAAACCAATCGGCGCCTAACTGGATACAAACCGTGCCGGCCGGTTCGTCTGTAAAAGTTTGTATTACACCGTATGCATTGACAACCGGGACGGATAATCCTGGTCTGGAGTATTTCTGTACATTTTGTGATACCATAGAAATTCCTGCACAGCCTGCTATTGAAATCACGGCAGATCGCGAAAACGTATGTGCCGGCGCCTTGACACACTTTGGCGTAACCAACATTGATCCCGATAACATTGTGAGTTACACCTGGACATTTTGGGATGGTTCTACGAGCGGGCTTCCCAATCCAGCCAAGTCTTATGACAGCCCCGGTACTTATTTTGTATACCTGGATATTGTAACAAATACCGGCTGCACGCTCAGCACATCAAAAGAAATAGTAATACAGTCGCAAAATACGTTACAAGGAGAGGTGATGGCTATGAGTAATGATCCATGCGGCAGTTCAGTGGTGCTCATGTTCCATTCCACTGGTTCTATCCCTGCTGAATTGTTTTTGTGGAATACAGGCGAGACAAGTGAGGCTATTGCTGCAATGACAACGGGGGTTTATAGTGTAACTGCCACCAGTGGCATTGGATGTACGCTTGTGGCTACCTACGAACTCGAATTCAACCCACCCTTTTTAGGGCCAATTGAAGGAGACAAGTTAATTTGTCAAGGTACTGAAACGGAGTTAAGTTTTAAGAAAGGTTCGGGATATACCTATGAATGGGAAACTGATCTTCCATTTTTTACTATTAGTGGTGATAACAAATTGATTATTCCCTCCAATGTGCCTGCGCAAACCTATTCTGTTCGGGTAATTGCAAAGATTGATGAAAGGGAATGTACAAGTATAGATGAACATGTTATAGTTATGCCGTTACCTCCGATACCCAATCCGGAAGTAGATTATACTTGCGAGCCTTTCACTGCACATATTAGTACAGATCCTGTTCAATCTGTTTCGTGGACGTATGTTCCCGGAAATTCATTCGTGGCATATAATTCTGCCATCAATGCAGGCCCCTCCGGTTTGTATGAGTTGGTGGCCACCAACATTTATGGATGTACTTCCTCAGCGCTAATTAATGCTGAAGGCCCATTTCATCTGGATATTTTGTCGGGTTGTTATTCCATTTGTGATACCCTGCTGAAAGAAGGCACCATTTGCTTGCCTGTCCCCGATGGAAATTATAGCAGATGGGAATGGGTATTAAATGAATCTACAACCTTGCTGGATGGAAGTGGCCCCGTTGAGCCGCTTTGTCTTACAGGTGATATGGAGGGGAAAATTGTATTAAGGGTCAATAAAGACTATGAAAATGACAATTCGGAAGATGTTACCTGTGAAGATATTTCCGATCCTTTCTGCCTGGAGGTGCTTGACTGTGGGGGAGTAGAGTGCCCAACTACCACTTTTCAGAATCCGCTTAGTACACTTCAATGCGTTTTGGGAGGCGATGACTTTGACGAACAGGTAGCGATGCTTTCCGATATCGATATTCCATATCCTCCGGGTTATACCTATTGCACCATTCCACCTGTGATCAAGATCACAAGCGGAGGGTATTTTACCAATCTGGTTACACAGGTTTACGCTTCCAAAATCAAAATTGTATCGGGATACTTACATATTACTGATCCCGTAGCGTATGGTAACGGTTTGCCCGGTTATGTTCTGCTTTGTGATGAGGTGACGCATGACACTTGCCCGGTCACCTTCCAGTTAGATGGAGACCGGTGCAATGAACCTATCTGGTGTATGCTCATGCCATCCCAACCGACGGTCAGCACCTACTGGGTAGGCTCTGTGCAAACCACCAGTGCTACTTTTTCCATTCCACTTCACTTTGTAACCGGTCCGGAATGCGACCTTTCAAGCGATACCATCAGGCTTTATTCTTATCCTGATTATGATTTGCTGGCACAGACAATTTGTAGCGCTACCCCTAATCCTTCCGTAGATGCCATGTGTACGATAAGTTTTGCTATGGCTACTGAGAAGTTTAATAACCTGGATTGTGTCCACTTCGAAATTCAATCCAACTGTAAGTTGAATTGTTCGATAGACTATTGCTTTTCCGCCTTGCCAAGACCTGCTCAAAGCCGCGGGATGAACGTGGAAGAATACTTCTCCTCCCTCGATCTCGTACCTAATCCGGCATCTAACATGCTTTCCATCAAATACGTTATGACTGAAGGTCAGCAGGGAAACACGGGCATCGAAATCTGTAATGTGCTCGGTCAAACGATCTTTCGTCGTTACGATTCCGCAGCCCAGGGCAATTTACAAATCGACGTAAGCGAGTGGCGGGCCGGGCTTTACTTTGTAAACCTTGTGGCAGGCAACAAAAAGGTTGCTGTGAAAAAACTGGTGAAGGAATAGACGTACTTGAAATATTGTGTATGAACTGCCCGGATTTTGAAGCATCAAAATCCGGGCTTTTTTTGAGTCCCATCGGGAATATGCTGTTTCAACAATTAATTTTCGTGTTTCCCAAAATATCCAAAACACCCCTCCCGTTTTTCTTTCAACGCAAGACCCCACCGCCGCCCGCCAGGGAGGCTTGCCCGAACAAACCGATTTCTTCACACACTTTATTTCATTAACCGATGATCGATTTAAATTCCAATCGCATCACTTCTGCCATGAGCGCGGAGGCGTTTGCTACAACCAAGAGTGACATTCAGAAATTATCACAATCGCTGTCCACTTTCCTGATCAAACTGGACCAGGAGGATACCGACGGCATGTATCGTATGAGCGATGCCGATAAAACTTTCGTGCGCAACTGCCTGACGGAAATGGGCAGCGCGGGCGATATTCTGCCGGCTTATGTAAAATCCGAAGACATTCAGCAGGATCTGCTGTGCGGCGACCAATTGCTGGAACTGGAAAATATGTTGTCCGAACTGCTCACCAACGTGCGCCGCAACCGCATGCTGGCCAACCACGAAGCCTACGGCGGCGCGGCGGTGTTTTACCGGCTGGTGGGCGCAGCGGCACGCTCGGGCTCGGCTCCGGCAAAAGCCATTCACGAGCGGCTGTTTAAGTACCACCAGAACAGAACGAAAACGCGCGCTGCCGGAACACGTACTGCACCCAATACCGATGAAACGCAGATGAACTGATCCTGTTACAGTCAGGCGGGCAAAAGCCGTGGAGGCGCTTCGGCGCTTTCACGGCTTTTTTCGTGGCCGGAAGGTGACGTGTCGTCTGTGAAACGAAACGCGTCGTCTCTGCGAGGTGAAAGGTCGTTGGGAAGAGGTGATTTGTCGTCTGCGGGAGGACAAGTGTCGTGTAAAAGACGAGCGTTGTCGTGCCGGAGAGGAGAAAGGTCGTGCGAGGAACGAGAACTGTCCTCTCCGGCACGAGCGGTGTCGTTTGAAAGAGGAGGAGCAGGCGCCTGAATTGGAAAGCCGTCTGATTGGTGACCAGGCTCCTGTCGGGGTGACTTGCAGTCACCCCGACAGGAGCCAAGCGTTACATGAGTTATCCCAAATTTTTTCGCTTTGCGTAATAACAGATCCCGGTTTGTCATCCTCATCGGGACCCGTCCACGCTCCGACGCATTTTTGACGATTTTCCCCTCGTAGCGTGGACGGGTCCCGATGAGGATGACAAACCGGGATCTGTTATTATTCCAGGCAAAAAGGCCACCGTTCATAGTTTCAGGGGCACTCACAAATCTCAATCAAATTCAATCGTATCCCCCGCCTTATACGTATTCTTCGGACCGCTTTTTTCGTGCTTCTCGTGCTTCTCATGTTTCTCGTGCGGCGGTTCCGGCGCCTCAATTTCCCCGAAAAGATTGACCTGCGGCGGCGCGGCGGGGGCCGGCTCGTCCTGGGGCGGTTTCGACAATTTGGAAGTTCCCGGATCTATCTCTTTTACCGAAGTAAGTGCCTGGTCGCTCAGGCGGTTGCCGACGGCTTTCCAGCCTTTGGGTTCCATGAAGTCGCCGAGCGACACTTCGCCGGTCATGGCTTTCCCCTTGATTTTCAGGCTGTATGAAATGCGCGGGTTATCTTTCACCGAAGCGTACAGCAGTTTGGATTTCGGGTGGTCGGTAAGGTAGCCGTAGCGTTCGCGGAGTTTGTTGGTCTCGATTTTGAACCGTTTCACCATCGTCCAGCCCTTGTGCCCGTCGTAATGCACGGTATTCACCACCAGATCGGGCGTGAGTTTGCACAGGTGCAGGATTTCCTTCATTTCGAAACGTTGCTGCACGTCGGTATCGATGACCTCGTAGGAGCCGTCGGTGTAGAGTATCAGCAGGTTGTCGCCGGTATCGAATTCGCCGATGCAATTGCCACGTTCCTGGGTATTCAGGCGGCCGGTGATGTCGTCGAACCAGAGTTTCTGGGCGCCGATGGTACTTTTCCCGACCTCTTTTTGTTTGATCTGCTTGACCGGGTATTTGGTCAGCACGTTACCCAGCGAATCGCGACCCTTGATGGCCAGTTCGGCAAAATCGTAATCGAAAATCTTGATTTTGGCGGTGCTGGCGGCGGTCAGCGTTACCTGCACTACTTCGCTTTCGCCGTTCGGGTTGACGGTGAAATAGAGCACTTTCGAGCCCTTCGTATCGGAACCCAACTGGTATTCCTTGTCGCGCGTGATGGCGGTTACGTTGAAACGTTTCACGAACGTGCGGCCCGTTTTGGCGTCGAGGTACGCCAGGTTATAAGTCGTTCGCTCGTCGTTTTTCTTCCATACAGCCACGTGGATGATGTCCTTGCCGGCAAAGATCTTTTCGCCGACCCGCACGACCTTCATCACGCCGTCGCGGCGGAACACGATCACGTCATCGATGTCGGAGCAATCCTGCACGAACTCGTCTTTTTTGAGGCCCATGCCGATAAACCCTTCGGCAAGATTGACGTACAGTTTGGCGTTGTTGGCCACTACGGCGCTGGCCTGGATGGTATCGAATGCGGCGATTTCCGTGCGGCGTTCGCGGCCCTTGCCGTATTTGGAAAGCAGGGTTTCGAAATAGGCCACGGCGTATTCCGTCAGGTGTTCCAGGTGGTGCCTGGTTTGCGTGAGTTCGTCGTTCAGTTTATTGATGTCTTCATCAGCCTTGAACGAATTGAACTTGGAAATACGTTTGATGCGGATTTCCGTCAGGCGCAGGATATCATCTTCCACGATTTCGCGCAGGAGGCGTATACGTTTATCGGCCGCCGTTGGTTTCATCTCGGGCGTCACCACGTATTTCCGCAAACCGGTGTCGATGGTGGTCAGTACTGCTTCCCAGGTTTCGCATTCCTCGATGTCGCGGTAAATGCGTTTTTCAATAAAGATTTTTTCCAGCGACGCGAAATGCAGTTTTTCCTCCAGTTCGTGCTGCTGGATGGACAGTTCCATACGCAGCAGTTCCTTGGTGTTTTCCGTGGAAATGCGCAGCAATTCGTTCACGTCGGTGAACAGTGGTTTATTGTCGATAATGACACAGCAGTTGGGACTGATGCTGACCTCGCAATCGGTGAACGCGTACAGCGCGTCGATGGTCACGTCGGGGCTCACGCCGGGCTGTAGTTCCACCTCGATATCGATGTTGGCTGCCACCTTGTCGATCACCTTTTTGATCTTGATCTGGCCTTTTTCGTTGGCTTTAATGATGGACTCGATCAGGTCGCCGGTGGTCACGCCGAAAGGGATTTCGGTGATCTGCAGCGTTTTTTTGTCGATTTCGCGGATACGGGCCCGCACGCGCACCTTGCCGCCCCGGGCGCCGCCGTTGTAGGATCCTGCATCGATGAGACCGCCGGTGGGGAAATCGGGGATCAGGTCGGACTTGCGTCCTTTAAGCGACGCGATGCTGGCTTTGATGATCTCGATAAAATTGTGAGGCATTATTTTCGTACTCAAACCCACCGCGATGCCTTCGGCGCCGTGCGCGAGCACGAGCGGGAATTTCATGGGCAGGTTGACAGGCTCGCGTTTCCGGCCGTCGTACGTCATTTGCCAGATGGTGGTATCGTGGTTGAATGCGATATCGAGCGCAAACTTCGTGAGGCGGGCCTCGATGTAACGCGGCGCTGCTGCCGAGTCACCGGTACGGTAGTCGCCCCAGTTGCCCTGGCAGTCGATCAGGAGTTCTTTCTGGCCCATGTTCACCAGCGCGTCGCCGATGGCCGCGTCGCCGTGCGGGTGGTACTGCATGGTTTGCCCGATCAGGTTGGCCACCTTGTGGTAGCGCCCGTCGTGCTGTTCGAACATGGCGTGCAGGATACGGCGCTGCACGGGTTTCAGCCCGTCTTCGATGGCCGGCACGGCGCGTTCGAGGATAACGTAACTGGCATAGTCCAGAAAGTAGTTCTGGTACATGCCCGACAGCGTGATAATATGGTCCTCGTGGTTGGCCGAGGTGGTAGGTGGTATGGAGGTATCTTTTTTCGACTTTGCCATAACTGACAGTGGTTGTGCGTATTGGGCTATCCTGTTTTTTGAGGCCTATTGTTCGGTTCGGCTACGCCGCCCGTAGGAATAATTGCAACGCGGATGACGCGGATTTTACGGATTTACGCGGATTTTTCATGGCCTTGCGGCCATTCGGTTTTATTTTTTAAACCACGAAGGCACAAAGTACACAACGTGTAGATTACACGGTTTTACTCCATGAAATGAGTGAGTTTTCGTTCCCTTCGTATTCATATTTTCTTAATGCGGTTTAGTTGTCTGATGTGTAATCTACACGTTGTGTTCTTTGTGCCTTCGTGGTTTATAAATAACGTGGCCGCAAGGCCGCAAAAAAATCCGCGTTCATCCGCAAAATCCGCGTCGTCCGCGTTGCCATTATTCCTACGAGGGGCGTAGCCCTCCTTATTTCCCGCCCTTAAAATGCGGATTGTAAATCAAACCCACCAGGTTGCCCCAGGGGTCTTTGGCCGTAGCCACCCGAATCCCGTCGCCCACTTCGGTAGGCTTCTGGTGTTCGGCGGCGCCAAGTTCGATCAATTTTGCGAAAGCGGCGTCGATGTCTTCCACTCCCCAGTAAGTTTCAATGTTTTCGCCGAAGGAACTATTTTCATTTTCAACAGGTTGGAGGCCAAGTTCGTAGCCGCCGACTTCGAAGCCGACGTAGAACGGTTGTTCGAAATAGGGCCGGATGCCGAGGTACGTGCTGTACCATTCGGTAGCGCGTTGAAGGTCGGATACGCGGTAAATGCAGGTGCGGAGGCCGAGAAGGGAAGTGGACATGTGGTGGAGGTGGTTGAGATTGTTTATGGTTGAGGGGTTTATGGGTTTATGGGTTTATAATGGCTACTCGGTAATGAAGAATTTCACATAGATGAGTCGATGAATATCAACCTCATCAACCTTATAAACCTCATCAACCCTTATAAACCCATCAACCATAAACCCATAAACCACCCCACAAAAGTAGTATAAATTGTTTTTACAAATAAAACTTTTTGTTTTCAAATGAGACATTTTTACATTTGGGCCGATTTTTTCCACGCCTCATGGGAAAATAAAGTTCGTTCGTCGGTGAACCAAGTAAACACAGGAAACGTTTGATGCAAAAAACGTTTCCCACGTTTACCTTTGCGCAATGTTTACCGAACAGCAGGAAAAATGGTTAAAACGAGTGGATGAATTATTTCTCCGCTTCGGCATAAAAAGTATCACGATGGATGACGTGGCACGCGAGCTCGGCATTTCCAAAAAGACCCTGTATCAGTTTGTCGAAAGCAAAGACGACCTGGTACAAAAGATGCTTTCCAGGCATATAGAGCAGGAAAAAAACACCTGCAAAATGCTCTTCGCCATGGCCGCCAACGCCCTCGAAGAAATGTACATCGTGATTGAAAGCGATTCGCAACAGTTAAAACAAATGAAAGCCAATATTATTCACGATCTCCAGCGGTACCACCATGAAGCGTGGGAAAAGGTGACCGAATATCAGCGCGGTTTCCTGTATTCCGTGGTGTGCAACAACCTGGAGCGCGGTATCCGCGAAGGCCTGTACCGCACCGATTTAGACGTCGACATCGTGACCAAACTCCACATTTCGGGTTCCCTTCAACTTTTCAACGAAGATATTTTTCCCCATTCGCAATACAAATACGAACAGGTATTCCGCGAATACATGCTGCATTACCTGTACGGTATTGTTTCTGAAAAAGGGTTGTCACTTTTAAAAAGTAAATTCCCCTCCTAATCGTCTCTCTCTAAAAGAACAAAATTCTCACTATGCAAATACGTATTATTCTATTAACACTCCTTTCGCTGGGAGGCATGTCGGTTAGTGGCCACGCGCAACAGACGATGTCGCTGAATGATGCCATTCAGTATGCCCTGGCCAACTCGCCCGACATCAAGGTAGCACAACTGCAGGTATCAGACGCCGACTGGCAGATCAAGGAAAATACCGCCACAGCACTGCCCCAGTTTTCGGGAAGCATTGCTTACCAGTATTTTATTCAACGGCCGGGGATTCCTGCCAGCGCGCTCGGTTTTCCGGGAACGGGCGACGAAAAAATCGCTTTCAGTGCCCTGCACAGCCTCACACCCACTTTGTCGTACAATCAGTTGTTTTTCAGCAACAGTTACCGCGTAGCCAAAAAAGCGGCCTGGTACTACCGTGCACTGGTCGATCAGCAACTGGTGGCCACCAAACGCACGGTGTACAACCGCGTGGTGGATGCCTACCTGCCCGCGCTGCTCATCAGCGATAACCTCGCTACGCTGGACAAAAACATCGGCAACCTCGATAAACTGCTGTCCGATACCCGCGCCATCAACCAGGCCGGATTCGCCGAACAACTGGACGTCGACCGGCTCGACCTCTCGCTTTCCAGCCTCCGCAGCGAACGCGGCAACCTCGTACGCCAGCGCGAAATCGTGGTGGCTGCTTTGAAACTGGCGATGGGTATGCCCGTCGGTCAGGAAGTGGTGCTGTCTGACGACGTTCAGAAACTCATGGCAACCTACACGGATGCCGACCTCACTTCCGATCTCAACCTGATGAACCGCCCCGACTATATCGCGCTGCTGAAAAGCCGCGACCTGAGCGCGCTTCAAATCGAACTGAACAGCAAACCCTGGATGCCTTCTTTCGCCGGTTTCCTGCAATACTCTCCGGGATTCCAGGGCGGTTTCGGCGACGACAGCAAATGGTTTTTCATCCCGTCGGCAGTAGCGGGCGTTTCCATCAATTTCACCATCTGGGACGGCGGCATCAGCAAAGCACGGCGCCAGCGCGCCCTCATCGGCGTTCAAACGCTGGATACACAAAAACAGATGCTGGAAAACGCCATCGCCCTCGAAGTAGAAACAGGCCGGAAACAATACCTCAATGCGCAGGAACGCGTCGCCAGCCAGCAACGCAACCTCGACCTCGCCCAACGCATTTACGATACCACTCAAACGAAATATAAAGCCGGCGTAGGCAGCAGTTTCGAAGTGACACAGGCCGAACAAGGTTTGTACACCGCGCAACAAAACGTCATGCAGGCCCGCTACGACCTGCTCAGCGCACGGATTACGATCAGAAAAGCACTCGGGCTGGACAAATAATCACTTTCCACCGAATACTACGACTTCGCACTGTCGACTTCGCACTGTCGACTTCGCACTTTACAAAACGGACTACTCATTAAAAAAATTAAACATGAATCATATTAAGTTTCTTTCTCTTGCAAGCATCGGTTTGAGCATTGTGCTGCTGTCGGCCTGCGGTGGCGGAAAAAAAGACCCTGCCGCGGAACTCGCAGCCCTCAAAGACCAGAAAGCGCAACTCGACGCGCAGATCACCGCGCTTGAAAAGCAGGTTGGTACCGCCAACGGTCAGACTGCGCGTGTAAAAACCATCGGACTCACTCAGGCACAATCGGGCGTATTCCGTCATTTCATCGACCTGCAAGGCAAGGTAGACGCCGACGAAAGTGTACCCGCCACTGCCAAAATGCCCGGTACCCTGAAACGGGTGTACGTGAAAAACGGCGACGACGTGCGCCGCGGCCAGTTGCTTGCTGAAATCGAGGACAACGTGATGCAAAGCAGCCTGAGAGAAATCGAAGGTCAACTTGCCACCGCAACCGACATCTACAACCGCCAGAAAGGCCTTTGGGACCAGAAAATTGGTACCGAAGTAGCGCTGATTCAGGCGAAAAACAACAAGGAAGGCCTCGAGCGCAGCATTGCCACCCTGAAAGAAAACATCGGTCAGACGAAAATCTACGCGCCCAACAGCGGCACTGTCGATCTCGTTCTGCTGAAACAGGGCCAGGTCATTTCCCCCGGTATGCCGCTGTGCAACATCCTGAACCTCACCAACCTGAAAATCAAGGGTGAAGTCACGGAAGCCTACGCATCCAAGGTCCGCAAGGGCGACCAGGTTCAGGTCATGTTTCCCGACCTGAAAAAAGAAATCACCTCGCGTGTCACCTTCGTGAGTAAAACCATCAACCCGACCACCCGCACGTTCATCGTGGAATGCGCGCTGCCCAACGCAGCCGACTATCGCGCCAATCAGGTGGCTGTGATGAAAATCGTCGATTATCAGAATCCAAACGCTATTTCCGTTCCGGTCAACGTCATTCAAACGGCACAAGACGGCGAATTTGTCATGATTGCTGAAAAAACCGGTGAAAAAACGGCCGTTGCTAAAAAAGCGTCCATCAAACAGGGCAGTAACTACAACGGACAGGTGGAAGTGCTCAGCGGCCTCAAAAAAGGCGACTGGATCATCACCACGGGTTTTCAGGATGTGAATAATGGCGAAACGGTAGCGTTTTAAATAGTTGAGGGGTTGAGGAGTTGAGGGGTTGAGTACAGCATTTGTTCCCAACTCAACTCCTCAACAATCTCAACCCCTCAACATCTCAACATTCCTTAGGCATGTACGTTCCCCGTCATTTCGAACAAAAAGAGGTAGCCGCGCAAGTGGAATTTATGCGCCGGTATTCCTTCGCGACCATCGTATCGCAGGTGGACGGACGGCCATTCGCCTCGCACCTGCCGTTCGTGGTGGAATGGGAAGAAAACGGACCGGTGACGCTGCTGGCGCATTTTGCCAAAGCCAATCCACAGGCACAATCGCTGAAGGATCATCCCGTTCTGGTGATTTTCAACGAACCGCATGCTTACATATCGCCGTCGTTGTATGAAAAGGAGCAGAGCGTACCCACCTGGAATTACGTTGCCGTACATGCCTACGGGCAAGCGACACTGATCACGGAGGAAAATGCAGCCCGGGAACTACTCGAAAAACAGATACAAGCCTTTGAAAAAGAATATTTTACACAGTGGGCTAATCTGTCGGAAGCATTCAAATCTGCCATGATAAAGGGTATTTCGGCATTCAAAATCGACGTGACGGAATTACAGGGGAAAGAAAAACTGAGCCAGAACAAAACGGCGCAGGAACGCGAACGGATTGGAGCGCACCTGTTGGAAAGCCCGGATGAAGCGGCACGCCGGATCGGCGAATTAATGTGGAAACAAGAAGGTGTTTAGTGTTTGTGTGTAGTGTTTTTTTGTAAAAATTCCACAGTCAATTTTTTACAAAATTCGAAACACACAAAACCAGGCACTCCCAAAAAAACATGATTGTTACCTGAAAATACCTGCTTATCAACACTGATAACAGATAACTAATAATTGATAACGAAAAATGAAAGAATTTAAACCTACATCGTGGGCCATTGATAACCGCACGTCGATTTTCATCATTACGGTGATCATCACGCTCGCGGGCATCATGTCGTACAACTCGCTCCCCAAGGAGCAGTTCCCTGACGTGACGGTGCCGCAGATCTTCGTGACGACGATCTACCCCGGCGCATCGCCTACCGATATGGAACAACTCGTCACAAAACCCATTGAAAAACAACTCAAAGGCCTGAGCGGCGTCAAAAAAGTGTCGTCTTATTCCGTTCAGGACTTTTCCAACATCATCGTCGAGTTCAATACCGACCTCGACGTGGCGCAATGCAAGCAAAAAGTGAAAGACGGTGTCGACAAAGCCAAACGCGACCTGCCGACCGACTTGCTGGAAGACCCGACCGTCACGGAATTCGACATTTCGGAAATTCCGATCATGAACGTCAACGTGGCCGGCGATTTCGACCTCGACAAGTTGAAAGACTATGCCGACCGCCTCAAAGACCGCATCGAGGAAATGCGCGAGATCACCCGCGTCGACCTCGTCGGAGCGCTGGACAAGGAGATTCAGATCAATGTCGACAAATACAAAATGAACGCGGCCAGCATGACGTTCAACGACATTTCCAATGCCCTGGCATTTGAGAACATGACGGTTTCGGCCGGTAATGTCGACATCGGCGGCATGACGCGTTCCGTATCCATTCGCGGCGATTTCAAGGACCTGGAACAGATCAAAAACATCATCGTTTCCTCACAATCGGGCGCACAATTGTACCTGAAAGACGTGGCGGAAGTGAAAATGGGCCACGAAGAACAGGAAAGTTTCAGCCGCCTCAACGGCCGCAACGTAATCTCGCTCAACGTCATCAAACGCACCGGCGAAAACCTGATCGTCGCTTCCGACAAGATCAAGGAAATCGTGGCGGAAATGAAGGCCAGCGAATTTCCGGCCAACCTGGAAGTGAGCATCACCGGCGACCAAAGCCGCGCCACCCGAACCACCCTGCACGACCTGATCAATACCATTATCATCGGTTTTATTTTGGTAGCCCTGATCCTGATGTTTTTCATGGGCGGCACCAACGCCATTTTCGTGGCAATGGCGGTTCCGCTATCCATGTTCATCGCATTTATGGTGCTGCCGAGCGTAGGATTTACCCTCAACTTCATCGTATTGTTCGCCTTCCTGCTCGGATTGGGGATTGTAGTGGACGATGCCATTGTGGTCGTGGAAAATACGCACCGGGTATACCATGAAGAACCCGAACTGGGCATTGTACACGCTGCCAAAAAAGCCGCCGGCGAGGTGTTCCTGCCCGTACTCTCGGGTACGGCCACTACCCTGGCGCCGTTCGTTCCGCTGGTATTCTGGGGCGGTATTTTTGGTAAATTCATGCATTATCTGCCGGTTACCATTATTATTACGCTGACCGCCTCCCTGCTGGTTGCCTATATCATCAACCCGGTTTTTGCCGTGTGGTTTATGAAAAAAGAAGGTGATGAATCGCGGCAGGTGGATACCAAAAAAGCGCGCAACCGCACGTATGCCGCTTATGCAGTTTTTGCTCTGGCTACGATTTATTTCTACGCCAACAGCAGTTATGGCATGGGCAATTTCATGGTCGTTTGCGCCCTGTTTGTTGTACTGTACAAATATGTCCTTGATAAAGCGGTCATCTGGTTCCAGAGTAAAGCATGGCCTTCATTCCAGGATTTTTATGCCCGTTTTCTGGCCACGGTGTTGCACCACCCCTGGAAAATGCTGCTGGGTATGATGATCCTGCTGCTGGGCGCCTGCGGTCTTACTCTGTCGCGCCAGGCGAATATCGTGCTGTTCCCGAAAGCCGATCCGAACTTCATTTATGTTTACATGACCCTTCCGGTAGGTACCGACATTACGGTAACGGACTCCCTGACCAAGGTGATGGAACATAAAGTAAACGAGGTATTGGGAGAGAACAACCCGATCGTCGAATCGGTCATTTCCAACGTAGCGCTCGGCGCTTCGGAAGACCAGTTCGACCGTTCCGCTACTTCCAACAAAGGTAAAGTCGGCGTAGCATTCGTGGAATACGGGCAACGCGAAGGTGTCAGCACCGCCGCTTACATGGACAAAATCCGAAACGCGACCAAAGGCATCATTCCGGGCGCAGAAATCGTGGTCGACCAGGAACAGGGCGGACCTCCGACCCCGAAACCCATTTCCGTGGAAATCCGCGGCGACGACTTCCAGCAACTGATCACGACGGCCACCAAGGTGAAACGCTACCTCGACTCGCTGGCCATCCCCGGCGTGGAAGAACTGCGTAGCGACCTGATCGTTTCCAAACCGGAAATCAACATCCAGATCGACCGCGACCGCGCCAACCGCGAAGGTATTTCCACCGCGCAGATCGGCAGCGAATTCCGTACCGCTATTCTGGGCAAGGAAGCCACCAAATTCAAGGACGGTGAAGACGAAATTCCGGTGAATATCCGCCTGCAAAAAGACCAGCGCGAGAACATCAACGCCGTTGAAAACCTGAACATTACGTTCCGCGACATGAACATGGGCGGTGTGCTGCGTTCGGTGCCGATGGCCGCACTCGCCGAAGTAAAATACACCAATACTTACGGCGGTATCCGCCGGAAAGACCAGGAGCGTCTGGTGACCATTTCGTCCAACATCACCGCAGAATACCAGCCTAAACAAACGCAGGTAGTCAATGCCGTTAAATCGGCTATTGCACAATTCCCGCAACAGGAAGGCACCGTCGTCGGTTTCGCCGGCGAAGACGCGGAATTCATCGACGCTGCCACTTTCCTCGGCCGTTCGCTGCTGATTTCGCTCGGACTGATCCTGCTGATCCTCGTGACGCAGTTCAACTCCTTCGGTAAAATGCTGATTATCATTTCCGAAGTAGTATTCTCCGTTATCGGTGTTCTGCTCGGCATGTACTTCACGAATATGGATTTCTCGGTCATCATGATGGGTGTAGGTATCGTGGCACTGGCCGGTATTGTGGTTCGAAACGGGATCTTGCTCGTCGAATTCACCGATATATTACGAGAACGGGGCATGGGCGTCCGGGAAGCCATCATCGAAGCGGGCCGTATCCGGATGACACCGGTACTGCTGACAGCGACGGCGACCATTCTCGGCCTGATTCCGCTGGCGGTCGGTTTTAATATCGACTTCGAAAGCCTGTTCGCACACGGCGATCCGAAGATTTTCTTCGGTGGCGACTCCGTTGCATTCTGGGGCCCGCTGTCGTGGACGATCATTTACGGACTTGGTTTTGCCACGTTTATCACCCTGATCATCCTTCCGGTCATGTACCTGAAAGGAAAACAGGTGAAAGACTGGTGGAGCACACGGGTATAATACGGTAGCACGGTTTTCAAGCCGTCAGGGAAGAGGACATTTATGTCTCCGCAGGATTTCCGGCGCCATGAATGGCGCCATCCCGACGGCTTGAAAGCCGTGCTACCTGTACGTTGCCAAGGCAACTTTTCAAAGGACAATGACAAGAGTCACCGGCTTTTTTTTCACCGGATATAACGCTCTTCTGTACATTGCCCTTGAAAAGTTGCCTTTTGTTTTTAGAGCATATTTCCTGAAAAAATGCAATACACGTTAAGTTACTGGGAACGCGAAACCTTTTATCGCGACATCGACATCGCTGTGATCGGCAGCGGAATCGTCGGCCTCGCTGCGGCCATTCACCTGCGCACACTCCACCCGAATCTGAGCGTTGCCGTCCTCGAACGCGGCATCCTGCCCGTCGGCGCCAGCACCCGCAATGCCGGTTTTTCGTGCTTTGGCTCCATGACCGAATTGCTCGACGACCTCACCCTCATGAGCGAAGACGATGTGCTCGCCATTGTGGAAAAACGCTGGACGGGTTTGCAAAGACTTCGCGCCCTCACCGGCGACACGCAGATCGATTTCCAGGGGCTGGGCGGTTATGAAATGTTTACGCAGGAAGAAAACGCTGTTTTTCAAAAATGCGTGGAGCGCATACCCGATTTCAATCAAAAGATCGGCCGTATCACCGGCCACCCGGAAGTGTACAAGGTAGTGGATGAACGCCTCCCGGAATTCGGATTCCAGGGCGTGCAACACCTCATTCTCAACCAGGCGGAAGGACAGGTGCATACCGGCAAGTTGATGCAAACGCTGCTGCAAAAAGCCGTGGACGCCGGGGTGCGTTTTTTCAATGGCTTCGAGATCAAACGGCTCGAAGACACGTCCCAGGGTGTGGAAATCGAAACCGCAGCCGGCTGGACGCTCCGTGTTCCGAAAGTGCTGGTAGCCGTAAATGGATTTGCCCGCCAACTCCTGCCCGGACTCGATGTGCAGCCCGCGCGCAACCAGGTACTGATCACACACCCTGTTCCGGGTCTGCGCGTAAAAGGCTGTTTTCATTATGACCGCGGTTACTTCTATTTCCGGAATATCGACGGGCGCATTTTGCTGGGCGGCGGCCGGAACCTCGACTTTGAAACGGAAAAAACGGAAGATTTCGGCGCCAACCCGAAAATCAGACAGGCGCTCACTGAATTGTTGCACACGGTCATTTGCCCCGGACAGGACGTAGAGATCGATACCTGGTGGGCAGGCATCATGGGTCTCGGGCCGGTGAAAAAACCGATCATTCAGCATGTATCGCCAAATGTAACCGTTTCGGTGCGTCTGAGCGGTATGGGCGTGGCCATCGGTACGCTCGTAGGCCAGGAAGGTGCGGAAATGATATTGGAGGCAAAGTGATGCCCTTTGGAAATCTGGACTCAAATGGACCAGAAACCCCATGCCGCGATAGTATTGGAAATTTACAATGTGTTAAAATTACACAAACTCCGGAAAAGTATTTTCTTTGCCAGTCGAATGCAGACTTATTGGTAGCATGGCCTTCAGGCCGTCGGGATGGCGTCATTCATGGCGCCGGAGAATTTTTTGGGGACATGAATGTCCCCGATCCCGACGGCTTGAAAGCCGTGCTACCGACAGGTCGTATCCAAATTGGTAAACTAAACCTTTCCTCCTTGTACCTCCTCGGTTTCGACATCGGCTCTTCCTCCATCAAAGCGGCGCTCGTCAACGCCGACACCGGCCAGACCGCCGGAATGACACAATACCCCGATCGGGAAATGGACATTCTGGCGCCGCAGCCCGACTGGGCCGAACAGGACCCCGCCGTCTGGTGGGACGCTGTGTGCCACGCTTCCCGAAAACTCATGCACGACAGCGGCGTGGCGCCATCACAGATAGCCGCCATTGGCATTTCCTATCAAATGCACGGCCTGGTAACTGTCGATGCGCAGGGAGAAGTGCTGCGCCCGTCCATCATCTGGTGCGACAGCCGGGCAGTGGGCATCGGCGACCGTGCTTTTCAGGACATCGGCGAATCGTATTGCCTCGAACACTATTTGAATACGCCGGGAAATTTCACCGCTTCCAAACTGCGCTGGGTGCGGGAAAACGAGCCGGAGGTTTTTAAAAAAATTGACAAGATCATGTTGCCGGGCGACTACATCGCCTATCGAATGACCGGCGAAATCTGTTCGACGGTAACGGGATTGTCGGAAGGCATTTTCTGGGATTTTACGACGAATACACCTGCTCAAAAACTGCTGGATTATTACGAAATTCCCGAATCCATGCTACCGCCCGTTCGCGGCGTTTTTGAACAGCAGGGCCGCCTGCACGCTGCCGCCGCTGCCGCGCTCGGTCTTGCGGAAGGGATTCCAGTCGGTTACCGCGCCGGCGACCAACCCAACAATGCCCTGACATTGAACGTATTGCGTGCCGGAGAAGTAGCCGCCACGGGAGGCACTTCCGGCGTCGTATATGCCGTGGCGCCCGGCCCGATACACGATCCGCAACAGCGCGTCAACGGTTTCGCGCATGTGAACTACACGCCTGAACAGCCGCTGACCGGTATTCTCCTGTGCATCAACGGCGCAGGAAGCCAGTATCGTTTTATGCGCCAGATAGGGGGTAACAACATGATGAGTTACGCCCAAATGGAAGAATCGGCCGCCGACGCGCCGGTCGGCTCCGACGGCGTGACCGTGCTTCCCTTCGGCAACGGCGCCGAACGTATGCTGGGCAATAAAACGCCGGGCTCGCGTATGCTTGGCCTGAATTTCAACCGGCACGAAAAACGGCACCTGTTCCGCGCTGCCCTGGAAGGCATCGCTTTCGCATTCGTGTACGGCATGGAAGCCCTGCGCGACATGAACATTCCCGTCAGCGTGTTGCGGGTAGGAAATGACAACCTGTTTCAGTCGGCCATTTTTTCCAATACCATCGCCACACTTATCTGCAGTGAAATAGAAATGCACGCCACTACCGGCGCCATAGGAGCCGCCAAAGCGGCCGGCGTTTCGGTCGGCATTTACAAAAACGTGGAAGAAGCCATGCAGGGAGGAAATGTCGTGCATCGGTACGAACCCGAAAGCCGCCCGGAAGCGTACCTGGACACCTATTTCATCTGGAAAAGAGAATTAAAAACCGCTTTGGAACTTACCTGAAAAATTCGCCCGGCCCAACCATTACCAAGGCCTCCATATTCACAACTCACCATTCACAACTCACTAATGAAAATCATCACCGGCGAACGCACTTATTTCAAAAACATCCCCGCTATCCCGTATGAAGGCCCGAAATCGGACAATCCGCTGGCATTTCGCTGGTATGATGCCAACCGGAAAGTAGGCGGGAAAACCATGACCGAGCACTTCAAATTCGCTGTGGCTTACTGGCATACGCTCTGCGGTACCGGCGGCGATCCTTTCGGTCCGGGCACCAAGGCTTTCCCCTGGCTGGAAGCCAAAAACCCGCT
>JAKQJD010000509.1 GCA_029561355.1 Bacteroidota bacterium
ACCCCTTACATCATTTCCATTCTCGGCGCCCTGATTGTCGGCTACGTGATTGCCAACCTGTTCAAACGTATGGGCATTTCCGGCTGGCTGGACGGCGCCAAAACCGGCGCGGCACTTGGCCTGATCCCGATGGTCGGGTACTTCACCAACAACGCTTTTTCCATGCGTTCCACCGATCTTTCCTGGATCGACGGCGGCTACTCCTGGGTGCTGGTGGTGCTGTACAGCACGGTGATCGGGGGCTGGCAACGGAAATGAGGGGCGTGTTTGGTTTTTAGTGTTTGGTGTTTAGGCCTCACCGGCCTCCTCTTTATTGCAGGGCTGTTAAGTCCTAATCAATCAAGGTGGTGACGCATGGCCCGGAGGTCCAATATCTTTGTAGCAAAGATGCCGCCTGCCCCGTTAACCGGCCCAGCGGGTCGGTATCTGAATTATTAGAACAAATTTTGGCATAAGATCCCGGCCCGCTGGGCCGGGATATACATTCTCATCAAGCGCTACAAAGATATTAGCCCTCCGGGCTATACGTCACCATCTGGATTCATTAGAACCTAACAGCCATACCTCTCTATCGGAGAGGGGGCCGGAGGGGTGAGGCCCCAAACACCAAACACTAAACACCATACACTCAACTAAAACCGCACTTCCGCCGGCATACCAATTTTCAACGTCCCCTCCGGGTTCGGCACACTGATCTTGACAGCATACACCAGGTTGACCCGTTCTTCCCTGGTTTGTATGATTTTCGGGGTGAATTCCGACTGCGCCGAAATCCACTGCACCTTGCCGGTGGTTTCCTGCTGTTGTCCGTCGGCGGCATCGGTCAGCACTTTCACCTGTTGCCCGATCTTGACTGCGCCCAACTGGTTGCCCGCCACGTAGGCACGCAGGGTCAGGGTACCGAGGTCGGCGATTTTATACAGCGGTTTTCCGAAACCGGTGATCTCTCCGGGTTCGGCGTATTTCACGAGCACGGTGCCCTGTAAGGGGTTGATTATGTGGCACTTGGCGATCTGGTCGTCGAGTTGTTCGATTTGTTTGCGCAGTGGAAGGATTTCTGCCAGCAGCCCGTTTTTCTGGATCGACAAGGTCGCATCCGATGCCGAGCGCTGCTGTCCGATCAGGTCCATCTGCCGTTGGGCGGCTTCGATCTGGGCATTCAGGTCGTCGAGTTGTTTGGGCGTGGCGGCATCGCTTTTGAGCAGGTTTTCCACACGCCTTTTTTCGCGGTCGAGGGTGGATAACTGCTGTTTGACACTGGCTGTCTGGCGTTCGTATACGGCCAGTTGCGCGCCAATGGCAGGGCTTTTGGCGGCAATGGCTTTAATGGACGCCTGCAATTGCTCGCGTTTCAGCACGAGTTGGATGGAGTCGATGCGGCCGGCTACTTCGCCCGATTTTAGCGACTGGCCTTCTTCGATGTGCAGCGACAGGATTTTTCCGGACGCTTCGGCGCTGACGATACGTTCATCGGCTTCGAAATTGCCGTAGGCATCGGCTTTGGGGGCCGATTTCTGACAGGCGGACAAGGCGAGGAGGAGGAGGAAAAAATGGATATGTGTATTCATGACTGTTGGATGTATCTTGACTTCTACTACAAATGTTGGGCTTCTCCGAAGCCGGTTTTAACGCTTGGTTTTTCTACAAATGTTGGGCTTCTCCGAAGCCGGTGGTAACGCTTGGTTTTTCTACAAATGTTGGGCTTCTCCGAAGCCGGTGGTAACGCTTGGTTTTGTTGTTCGGGCGCACTTCGACTTCGCACTTCGCACTGACGACTTCGCACTTCGCACTGACGACTTCGCACTTGTACGACTTCGCACTACTTTCTGGCTGCCAGCATTTCCTGCGCCTGTATCGCCTGGAGCAGGTGCGTTTTCTGATTCAGCCGGGCCTGCGTGAGCAGGTTGACCTGGCTGAGGTAATCCGTCATGGTCATCACGCCGTTTTGCACCTGTGCGTCGGCCCGCCGGATGATGTCTTCCTGCAGGCGCACGATGGCGTCGTCCTGTTCGAGTTGTCGTTTGTATTTTACGGTCATTTCCCACTGATCTTTGAGGTTGCCGGCTTCGAGGCGCTGCACGAATGCGGCGCGCTGGGCATCGACGTTTTTCATTTGAATATCCAGCACCTGGGCGTCGCGGCGTTGATTACCCCAGTCGAAGGGCGTCCAGGAAGCGCGCAGGCCGAGCAGCAGGAAAGGTTCGAAACCCGTTTCAAAAAAATTGAAGGGATTGGGGCGACCGAGCCCGCCCTGTGCGAAGGCTTCGATACGCGGTTGTTTGAGCAGGTGCAGGCGGTCTTTTTGCAACTGATAACCACGTTGCTGCAATTCGAACAAGCCGAACTCCGGTCTTTTTTCGAGGCCGGTTACGACCTCGGAAAGGGGAGGGGTGACGAGTTCGAAATCGACTTTTTCACGGCCGATCCAGCGCGACAGAATTTCCTTCAAAGCCGATATATCCGATTGAATACCAACGATTTGTTGATTCGTTTTGAGTATCTGCAGTTTCACCTGATCGGCGCTGGTGCGCAGGGCGGCGCCTTCGGTGACGGCGGCTTCCGCTTGTGCGAGTTTCCGTTTCAAATCATCTTTGGATGCTTCGAGCACAGCGTCGCTTTCCTGAAGCAGCAGCGTTTTGAAATAGAGGTCGGTAACGACTTCGCGCAGTTGGAATACGTCGACGTCGACCTGCGCGGCGGCGAGATCGCGTTCCAGTGCGCGTTGCTGCCGGATGTAGCGGTCGGAGCCGCCGTCCCAGATGCGTTCGGAGACGTCGAGGCCGAGTTTGTACTGGTCTTTCGGCACCTGCGGAATGTCAAAAAGCGGTGAACTGATGGGCAGCCCGAACACGTCGCTTTGCCAGGACGCCTGTGCGCTCACCTGAATACGCGGCAGGCTGTTGCTGCGTATGTTGTCGGTTTGCAGGGCGGCAATGCTTTCGGCGTACAGTTTTTTCTGCTGTAAGGGGCTGTTTTGCACTGCCAGTACGCGGCATTGCTGTACGGTGATGGTATCGGTGGCCCGCAGCGCCAGGGGTGTGCTGAGGACGGCTATCAGGAAAAGATATAAGCGCATAAGTGACACATTGTTGGGAGTGTTGGTTTTTTTTGGTTTTTGAGGATGCGAGGATGCGAGGTTTGGTGTAAATGATTGGTTATCAGTCAAATCCTCAAATCCTCAAAAATGTATTTATATTCAGGGGCGGAGTGATGCGAGCACAAATTCCGTTACCTGTACCTTTCGTTCTTCGAGGAAAATTTTCAGTTCCGCGCTGTTCAGGCCGAGGGCAAACCGCGCCATCGGTTTGGCGATGAACGGAAACACACACATGGATACGATATTGATTACCAGGTGTTTGGGGTTGACGGGGCGGATACGGCCAGCGGCGATTTCTTCTTCTACCTGCCGGATAAAAATCTGTGGTTTGGGCAATTCCGCCGGCAATATTTTTTCGAAAAAATGATCGGGGTGTTTATTGATTTCCGAGATAATGAAAAGGGGGATAAAGGGGTTTTTCGAAATGATGCTGATATAAATCTCAATAAAATGCCTGATCTTTTCTTCCAGGGGCTTGTCGCTTTCGATTAACTGGCTGATCATCGGGGCGGCCCGGCCGATGACGGCCCGCGCCACGGCTTCGTAGAGTTTGTCCTTGGAGCGGTAGTAATAATGCAGCAATGCTTTGTTGATGCCGGCCCGGTCGGCGATTTCCTGCATTTTGGCGCCATCCATACCTTTTTGTACGAACACCTCATGCGCGGCGTCGAATATCTTTTGCTCCGTAGAGTCTGCAATGTTTTGATTTTCCTTTTTCGCCATAATGTAAGTAAGTGCGAAGTCGGCAGTGCGAAGTGCGAAGTCGTTGGTACGCTTGGTTGAGTGGTGAATGTGAATGAAATTCCGGATTTACCCGAACAGTTTAACCAGTTGGTTAATTTTAGGCAAAGGTGAGTTGTTTTTTGAATTTGTGCAAGAGGAAAATTTAGGGAGGAGTTATAAGTTATGAGGGATGAGTTATGAGTTATGGGTGGTCACCCTTGGCATCGGTTGATATAAAGCCAAGGGTGACCACCTATAACTCATAACTCATCCCTCATAACTCATAACTAATTTTATACATTGCGTCCGAAAATTAACCAATTCACCTTATTCAAGGGCCTATCATGCAAAACTGGCAAATCAAAAGTTCCCTTTTCCTCAATTACTTTGTATTCGCCATCCTGCTGAACAGCGTGGGAACGGTCATTTTGCAGGTGCAAAACAACTTCGGGGTCACGGAAGGTTCGGCCTCCGTGCTGGAAGCCTTCAAAGACCTGAGTATTGCGGCGGTATCGTTTCTGTTGTCGTCGTACATCACCCGCATCGGCTATAAAAATGCGATGCTGATTGCGCTGGGTTTTGTGACGCTGGTATGTTTTGTCATACCGTCCACACCTTCGTTCTGGGCCACCAAGTTGTTGTTTGCGGCGGTAGGCTCCGGTTTTGCGCTCATTAAAATGTCGGTATACAGTACCATCGGGCTCGTGACGAAAGACAAAAAAGAGCATATCAGCCTGATGAATTTCCTGGAATCCTTTTTTATGGTAGGCATTCTGACGGGCTATTTCATTTTCAGTTCGTTTGTCGACAACGACAACCCGCAATCCACGGCCTGGCTACAAGTGTATTACTGGCTGGGCGGGATATCGCTGGCGGCTTTCGTGTTGCTGCTCACGGCGCCGCTCGACGAGTCGTCGATCAAGCCCGAAGGCAATGCCTCCATGGTGCAGGATTTCGGTAAAATGTTTCAATTGATGGTGCTGCCGCTGGTGCTGGTGTTCGTGCTTTGCGCTTTCTTTTACGTACTGATCGAGCAGAGTATCATGAGTTGGCTGCCTACCTACAACCAGAAAGTGCTGCAACTTCCGGCTACGCTGAGTATTCAAATGGCCAGTATTCTGGCGGGCTCCACGGCACTGGGCCGTTTCCTGGCTGGTATTCTGATGAAAAAACTCAACTGGTACTGGGTGCTCACGGGCTGCCTGGTACTGGCCGGATTGCTGGTCGTGGTGGCGGTACCGCTGGCGCAGGGCAGCGGCGGGAAGGTGGTTACGGGCTGGGGCGATGCACCGCTGGCAGCATTTGTGTTCCCGCTGATCGGCTTGCTCATTGCGCCGGTATATCCTGCCATCAATTCTTTGATTCTCACCGCTTTACCGGCGCAGAAACACGGCCTGATGTCGGGCCTGATCATCATTTTTTCGGCCCTGGGCGGCACCACGGGCTCTATTATTACCGGGAATATTTTTCAGCATTTCGGCGGACAAACGGCGTTTTATTTTTCGCTCGTGCCGATTGGTATTCTGATACTTGGACTGTTTTTCTTTCAGAAATTGATGGGGAGGGAGGGAGTTGAAAATCGTTGATGAGGTTGATGAGGTTGATAAGGTTGATGAGGGTTGATGAGGTTGATAAGGGTTGATAAGGTTGATATTCAGCCACTCGATAGGCCTCATTTTGTGCTTGATCTGTTCGTTTTTTCACCTGCAAAGCCAAGGGCAGCGTGTCCTCCTGAGCGCAGCGAAGGATCTTATACGGCCCCAGTGGTTTCTTCTAAAAAAACAGATCCTTCGCTGCGCTCAGGAGGACACGCTGCCCTTGGCTTTGCAGGTAACAAAACGAAAAAATTAAGCATAAAAGAACATTTTGCTCCTCATTAAACCAAATAATCAACCCTCATCAACCCTCATCAACCCTCATCAACCCTCATCAACTCAACCCCTCAACCCCTCAACCCCTCAACCCCTCAACCCCTCAACATCTCAACCTCTCAACATCCTCCACCACCATGCCCATCTTCATCGAACAATTTTCCCCGCTATACGAAGCCGTCCAATCGGGCGAAATATTCCCCGATTCCAAGTTCTTCCCCGATTGTACGCCGAAAAGCACGCCGGAAGACATCCTGGCCGCATACGAATCGGCGCATATGCAGGACGGATTCGATCTGAAGGATTTCGTGGCAGCGCATTTCGAATTTCCGAAGGATCCTGAAACGGGTTACGAGTCGGCCAACCGGCCCCTGCGCGAACACCTGGATCAATTGTGGACGGTGCTGCAACGGGGCCCCGACGATGTGCAGGAAAGTACACTTATCCCCTTGCCGGGCCGCTACATTGTGCCCGGCGGGCGGTTTCGGGAGGTGTACTACTGGGACAGTTATTTCACGATGCTGGGGCTGAAAGCCTCGGGCCGGGTCGATCTGATCGAGGATATGGTGGACAACTTCGCCTGGCTGATCGACGAACTGGGATTTATCCCCAACGGCAACCGAACATATTACCTGGGCCGCTCGCAGCCGCCATTTTTTGCGCTCATGGTACAGGTGCTGGCCTCGGTAAAAGGGGAGGAGGTGCTGCTGCGTTACCGCCCCCAACTGGAAAAGGAATACGCGTTCTGGATGGAAGGTGAAAACCATCTCGACGCCTCGAATACTACGCACCGCCGGGTAGTGCGTATGCCTGACGGCACTGTTCTGAACCGCTACTGGGACGACCGCGATACACCCCGGCCGGAAGCATACGCCGAAGATGTGCACGTAGCGCAACAATCGGGGCGGGATGCGTCGACCATGTATCGCCATATCCGTGCCGCTGCCGAATCGGGCTGGGATTTCAGCAGCCGCTGGTTTGCCGACGGCCGCACTATGGAAACTATTCAAACCACCGATCTGATTCCGGTTGACCTGAATTGCCTGTTGCATTTTCTGGAAAAAACGCTGTTGCAGATACACCGGCTGTTGCCCGACCGTACGGCTACCGATATTTTTAAGGAAAAAGCCCGCGTACGCAAACACGCCATTCAAACGTATTGCTGGGATGAAACGGAGGGGTTTTACAAGGACTACAACCATGTAACCAATTCAAAATCAGCATCTTTAACACTCGCTGCTGTATTCCCGCTGTTTTTTCAGATCGCCCCAAACGAACAGGCCGCAAAGGTGGCGGAACAACTCGAAGAAAAATTTCTGCATCATGGCGGACTTGCTACTACGCTGGTACGCTCCGGTCAGCAATGGGATGCGCCCAACGGCTGGGCGCCGCTGCAATGGATGGCTTATCAGGGGTTGCGCAATTATAACCACAGTACGCAAGCCGAGGTAATCCGCTGGAACTGGCAGGACATCAATGAAAAAATCTACACGGAAACGGGTAAAATGATGGAAAAATACAACGTCATGGATGCCGGATTAAAAGCAGGCGGTGGCGAATATCCCAATCAGGACGGCTTCGGCTGGACAAACGGCGTATACCTGGCCATGGAGAATGCCGGGAAATAGCGCTTGGCGGATCTTGCGGGATTATTTTTGAAAGGATCGATAAATTTGCGACTGTGATTTTAAGGTGATTTATATCATGGCCATCATCATAATCATACTGAAATCATAGTCAGGCAAAAGGGGCCGTCAGGCCGCCAAATATCAATATTAATCTGGAAAATCCACGTCCCCATCTCACCCCCATCCTTCAATCAAAGTTTAAATGTTCACTTTATGCGTCTTTCTTTACTAGCCCTCTTTTTGTTTTCCCTCCAGGTCTGTTTCGCGCAGGAACCTACCAAATACCAGTTGGCGCCCTGCGGCACCCAGCCCGTTATAGCGCCCATGCTGGAGGCGTATCATTCGCATCCGGGATTGTTTGCGGGTGAACGCAGTTCCGACACACTTTTTGTAGCGTTGCAGTTGCACCTGCTGGCCAAGGACAACGGGATCGGGCGCATTTCGCCGGAAAGACTGCTCGATGCCTTTTGCCGCTTAAATGCCGACTATGCGGCGTCCAACATTCGCTTTTACTCCAAATACGACTGGCACCTGATCGACAGCACCGGCTGGTACATGCACGATACGATCACGAAAGGCATCGATATGATGCTGGCAAACAATATTCCGGATGCGCTCAATATTTACTTCGCCTCCAATGTGGCGGGCAACTGCGGCTATAACCTGCCGTATGCCGGCGTGGCGATGGCCAACGGCTGTGCCGGCGCTGACGACCACACCTGGGCGCATGAAATCGGACACGCCTTGTCGCTGCCGCACCCGTTCCTCGGCTGGGAAGGCAAAACCTACAGCCCGTCCAACCCGACACCGGATACGCTGACGTTCGATTACACGCATTTTCACGACACACTCGACCTGGTTCCGGCGCCGCTGGATACCACCGTGTCGGAGCACCTCGATGGCAGCAATTGCACGGTAGCCGCCGACAGAATCTGTGATACGCAAGCCGATTTTTTGAGTTACCGCTGGGAATGCGACGACCAGAACCGGAGTATTGCCTTGCAAACGGACGTCAACGGCGAAACTTTCCGGTCCGACGGCACCCTGATTATGTCATACGCGCTGGACGGTTGCCAGAATCGTTTTACCAATGAGCAAATTGCCATCATGCGCGCCACGCTGGAAACGGAAAAGCAGGCCTGGCTGACGGAAAACCCGCCGGCCACGGAAGTAGCCGGCCCTGTTACGCTGCAATTCCCGATCAACGAACAGCAGGCGCCGCCCATCGGCGCCATGATGCAATGGTCTTCGGTGCCCGGCGCCACGCACTACCTCATTCAGGTGTCGCTGTTGCAGTCGTTTATTGCCAAGGCTGTGGATATGGTGGTGACGGATACGAATGTGGTGTTGCCGAATTTGCTGGCGAACAAGAAGTACTACTGGCGCGTACGGCCCTTCAATAACTGGTCGGCCTGTGTGCCGTTTACCGCTACGGGCGTATTCAATACAACCGGATTCGTATCGTCGAACGAACCTGAAAACGACGGCTGGCGCTGTTATCCTACACTGCTTTCCGCCGGACAATTCATGTCCGTGGAGTTGCCCGCCGCCTGGGTAAATCACCCGGTGAAATATGCGTTGTACGATGCTGCAGGCCGCATTTTGTGGCAAAATGCCACGACGCCGATTTACAACCAAACGATCCTGAACCTGCCTGCCGGGAACTTGCCGGCGGGTATGTACCGGTTGAGCGCCGTCGGCGCTACGGGGCTGAAATCGGAAACGATTGTGATTGCCAGGTAGGTGTCTGAGTTGGTTTTTGAGCTATGCCCTCCGTAGTAATAATGGCAACGCGGACGACGCGGATTTTTGCGGATTAACGCGGATTTTAATGGCCTGCCGGCCATTTTATTATAAACCACGGAGGCACAAAGGACACAACGCGTAGATTACACTTTCACCCATTTAGAGATGTCGATTGTGTAATCTACGCGTTGTGTCCTTTGTGCCTCGTGGTTCAATAAAAAACAGGCCCGTCAGGGCCAAATCAGAAAAAATAAAAGCGAGTGGCCGTCAGGCCACCCAAAATCCGTTTTAATCCGCAAAAATCCGCGTCGTCCGCGTTGCCATTACTCCTACAAGGGGCGTAGGCGTAGTCCAACCTCACCCAAGAGTACCCACCCCCAAACACCAAACACCACACCCCAAACACTCACCTGTGGATGATCGTCGTATCCCGGTCATACACCAGGCACGTAAAAATGCCCAGCGGATTGGCGCTTCCGCTTACGTTGCTTTTGATCTGCGAGGGTTGTGCGAAAGGATTGCCGGCGCCCGCTGCGGCCAACTGGTAACTTTCCGCGTAGTCGTGGTATTCCTTCGAAATGTGAAAGATCGTATTGAACACCGTATCGCCTTCGGTGAGTTCGTAGCCGGTACCGAAAGCGATCAGCGCTTCCGTGGAAATGCGGTCATTGACCAGGAAATCCTGTTCCGGCACACTGTCCAGCGAACTGTAGTGCAGCATGCGGCGGTAATAATCGGTCTGGTTCAGGTCGTCGGTGATGTAGGTGAGCACCCGCGCCAGCGTATCGCGGTCGGGGCTCCAACTCACCACCACACTATCGATGGGCACACGTGGCAACATCGAAGCGCGACCGGTAATAGCGCCTCCGTTTTCGAGTACGATATTCAGTACGTATTCCGTTCCGACGCTGGCCGGCACCACGTTGGTTCCGATGTAATTGAAAATCTTCACCGGATTACTTTCGAAAGCCAGTTGGTTGTACAGCGTATCGGTGCGGCCGTTGTAACTGATCGTTACGAAAGCATTTTGCAGCAGCGTTTTATCCAGAAAACTGGAATCCAGCCCGAACGGATCAAAAAAACTGTAACTCTGGGTCAGCAACAGGCGAAAAGGTTTGCCCGGCTCCAGGTAACATTCCACCACCGGCTGGCGGGCGTAATCGGGCAGCACGACGTCTACGTCTTTCGTGAGGTTGCAGGCCGCCAGAAAAGCGAGGCCGGCAATCGGGAGCATGTGTTTTAAAACATTGATTTTCATACTGTTGGAATATTTTAGAAGAAATTCCGCAGTGCAGAATTTCCGGGTTTTCAGAATTTGAAGTTCCAGGTAATGGACGGCAAAATGGGGAACAGCGACACCTGTTTGGCCTGCAGCGCTACAGGCACCTCGCCAAACGGCGTTTTTTCGTATTCCGGTTCGATATAAATAAAATACGGGTTGCGGCGGTCGGTTGCGTTATAAACGCTCAGGGTAAGGTCGCTTTCGAGGTGTTTCGAGCGGAATTTCCATACCACGCCCAGGTCGGCGCGCATATAGGCCGGGTAGCGGAACGAATTCCGGTCGCCGTAAGCAGGCACTACCGTCTGGAATTGTTCGCCGGGTACCCCTTCGATGGAATAACGGCCCACGGGCAGCCACGAAACGTAGCCCGAAGTATACACCCAGGTAGCGGTGATCTGCCAGCGCCGGCTGAGTTCCCATAGCGCTACCACACTCAGGTTGTGGCGCGTGTCGAAGCGGGGCGAGAAATAACGCCCCTGGTTGATTTCGGGGAAATCGCCGCGGCGGGCCCAGGCTAGTGTGTAGCCGATCCATCCGGTAAGTTTGCCTTCCTTTTTTTCGATCTCGATTTCCATGGGACTGAACGCGTAGCCGCGGCCGATGCTCAGTTCTTTTTCCAGTTCGTTGTTGCCGAAAATTTCGGCGCCGTCGATGAAGTCTACCTGGTTTTGCAGCCATTTGTACCAGGCTTCCCAGGTCACCAGCACGTTGTCGCCGAACAGGTAGGACGCTCCGATGGCCACCTGATCGCTGATCTCCGGTTTCACGGTTTCGGTACTCGGGTACCAGATATCGGTGGGCAGCGACAGGCCGCTGCTCGCCAGCAGGTGCACGTACTGGCTCATACGCGAGTACGAGGCTTTGAAAGAGAGTTTGTTATTGACGGAAAAATTGGCGGCTGCACGCGGTTCGAAATTGGCGTAAAAAGCCGGGTTGTTTTGCCAGGCAGATACGCGGGCGCCGTAACTGAATTTCAGACGCTTGTTCACCGCCCATTCGTCATTGGCGTATACGCCGTATTCCATGCCGCTGAAATCCTGCCCTGCCTCGAAATTGATCTGACCGTCGTCGCTGCCGGCTTTCAGTCGGCCCACCACAAAACCGTGGTAGGTAGCGTTGGCGCCGAAACGCACGGTATGGTTGTTGGTCGGCTGGTAGTAAAAATCCACCTTCGTATTGGCGTCTTTCACATTGGAACCCAGTTTAAAGGAAAAACCCTGGAGGATGTTTTCGATGTTGTAGCGGTAGTCGGAGTAGGTGAAGGTGGTGTTTGCAAACAGTTTCGGCGTAAAAACGTGGTTCCAGCGGGCAGTCCCCGTCGTATTTCCCCAGTCGAAACGAAAATCGAACGTTTCGTTGTTGAAACCGAATACATCGCGGCCGAAATAACCGCTCAGGTACAGGCGGTCTTTTTCAGTGAGGGTAAAATTGACTTTCGTATTGAGGTCGTAAAAATAGTAGTCGGGAATCGGGTTGTAATCTTCCACGCCTTCATTGGCCTTGTTTATAGCGCGGGTAATGATGTCGGCATAGGTGCGGCGGCCGCTCACGATAAAAGAAGATTTGTCCTTTTGAATGGGGCCTTCCAGCGTCAATCGGCTGGAAATGAGCCCGATGCCGCCGGAACCGGTAAATTTCTGGTTGTTACCCTCTTTCATACGCACGTCGATCACAGAGGAGAGGCGACCGCCGTATTGCGCCGGAAATCCGCCTTTGTACACTTTCAGATCCTTCACGGCATCGGAGTTGAAGGTGCTGAAAAAACCGAACAGGTGGTTGGCATTGTACACCACGGCTTCGTCGAGCACGATCAGGTTCTGGTCGCCGCCGCCGCCGCGTACAAACAGGCCGGTGGTTCCCTCGGAGCCTGCCGTAATGCCGGGTTTGAGTTGCAGGATCTTGATGATGTCGGTTTCGCCGAAGAGGGCAGGCAACGCTTTTACCTCTTTGGTGCTGATGGTGGCTACCGACATTTCGGTGCTGCGGCGTTTTTCGTCGAGCGCGTTGGCTTTGATGACCACTTCGTTGAGTACGGAGCCGGCGGGTTGCAGGGAAATGTTGAGTTTGAGGTTGGCGGAGGGTTTGATCCGATGGTCTTGCGTTTCATAGCCGATGTAACTGTAACGGAGCGTCACCGAATCCTGGCCGGCGGGCATGGAAAAGGAATAAAACCCGTATTCGTTGCTGATGTTGCCCTTGCCGAGGCCAACGGCTTCTACGGTAGCGCCGATCAGGGATTCGCCGTTCTGCGCATCTTTCAACACACCGTTTATGGTGATGGAATTTTGCCCGTACATTCCAGCACCGGCAAGTAAAAAAAGCAAAAGGAGTTTGTGTTTCATATGTTCGTGTTCAGGTAACAGGTAA
>JAKQJD010000517.1 GCA_029561355.1 Bacteroidota bacterium
GCCGCTGGTCTGGATGTGGTATTTCAGCATCTGGCTGCGCTCGTTGGCGCCGTACAGGCGTTTCATGGCCTTGGCCCAGATGCGGCGCGCCACACGACCGATCACGGCGTATTCCGGATCGACGCCGTTGGAAAAAAAGAAGGACAGGTTGGGCGCAAAATCGTCGACGTTCATGCCCCGCGAACGGTAATATTCCACAAACGTGAAACCGTTGGAGAGCGTAAATGCCAGTTGGGAAATGGGGTTGGCGCCCGCCTCGGCGATGTGGTAGCCGGAAATGGACACCGAATAGAAATTGCGGACTTTATGCTGAATGAAATACTCCTGCACGTCGCCCATTACGCGCAGACTGAATTCGGTGCTGAAAATGCAGGTATTCTGCGCTTGGTCTTCTTTCAGGATGTCGGCCTGCACGGTTCCGCGCACGGAAGACAGGGCGTGGGCTTTAATTTTTTCGTATACGTCCGGGGGCAGCACTTCGTCGCCCGTGATGCCGAGCAGGAGCAGGCCGAGGCCGTTGTTGCCTTCGGGGAGTTGGGATGCCGTAGTGACGGGGTGACTTGAAGTCACCCCGTCACTATTCCCGGCCTGGGTGCTCGTAGTGAGGCGGTGACTTGAAGTCACCGCCTCACTCTCAGGCGCGGATTCTCCTCGATACCGCGGCCGTTCAATCCCTTTATCGTCGTATTTTTCCTTCAAACGCGCTTCTACCAGGTGTTCCAGCCCGTTTTCCCGGATATACCGCTCGCATTGCTGATCGATGGCGGCATTCATAAAAAACGCAGCGATGGTAGCAGCAGGCCCGTTGATCGTCATGGAAACCGAGGTTTTCGGGTCGCAGAGATCGAAGCCGGAGTACAGTTTTTTAGCGTCGTCGAGGCAGCAGATGCTCACGCCGGAGTTGCCCACTTTTCCGTAAATATCGGGCCGGTGGTCGGGGTCTTCACCGTACAAAGTCACCGAATCGAAGGCCGTGCTCAGGCGCGCGGCAGGCAATCCGGCAGACACGTAGTGGAACCTGCGGTTGGTGCGTTCGGGCCCACCTTCACCGGCAAACATACGCGTGGGGTCTTCTCCTTCGCGTTTGAACGGGAACACACCGGCCGTGTAGGGAAATTCGCCCGGCACATTTTCCTGTAGCGACCAGCGCAGAATTTCACCCCAGTCGGCCCATTTCGGCAGGCACACTTTCGGGATTTTCAGGTGGCTGAGACTTTCCGTTTTGGTTACCACCTTGATTTCCTTGCCGCGTACGAGGTAAATGTATTCGTCGCCGGCGTAGCGTTTTTTCTTGTCCTCCCAGGAGTCGAGAATGCGGAGGCATTCGCCATCGAGATCCTTTCTTAACTCAGTTATGAGGGATGAGTTATGAGTTATGAGTGCCTCCGAAGTGTCCGTTTGGGGCTGGGAATGATAGAGTTTTTGGGTCGTTTCCAGTGCGAACAACTGGCGCGCAATAGTCACCTGCTTATTTACCCACTCGTCGTATTTGCGGTTATTTTCGCTGATTTCGCTCAAATAACGCGTCCGGTTGGGCGGAATGATGTAGATTTTTTCCGAGTTCTCGCTACTGGAAACGAAATGAGAATCCAGTCGGGCGCCCGTTTTTTCATTTAGTAAATCGATGAGGCGACGGTACAGCCGGTTTACGCCCGGGTCGTTGAACTGGCTGGCGATGCAGCCGAACACCGGCATATCATCCACATTTTTATCCCAGGCGTTGCGGTTGCGCTGCACCTGTTTGCGCACGTCGCGCAGGGCATCGAGGGCGCCGCGTTTGTCAAACTTGTTGATGGCGATTACGTCGGCGAAATCGAGCATGTCGATTTTTTCGAGTTGGGTCGCCGCGCCGAATTCGGGGGTCATGATGTACAGCGATACGTCGCTGTGGTCCACAATCTCTGTGTCGGACTGGCCGATACCGCTCGTTTCGAGGATAATCAGGTCGAAATGGGCCGCTTTCAGGATGTCGACGGCGGCGTGTACGTATTTCGACAATGCCAGATTCGACTGCCGGGTAGCCAGCGAACGCATATACACCCGCGGGTTGTTGATGGCGTTCATGCGAATGCGGTCGCCGAGCAGGGCGCCGCCCGTTTTTCGTTTCGACGGGTCGACGGAAACGATGGCGATGGTTTTGTCTTCAAAATCGAGCACAAAACGCCGCACCAGTTCATCGACCATACTCGATTTGCCTGCGCCGCCGGTGCCCGTGATACCGACTACAGGTGTTTGGTGTGTCGTGTTTGGTGTTTGGGGGGCGCTGCTCCCGACTTCGGACTTCGCACTGCCGACTTCGTACTTCTTTATCTTGGGGGCGAGTTCCTTTTCGTAAAATTCGGGGTTGTTTTCGGCAATGGAAATAAGCCGCGCTACGGTATTGTTGCGCACCAGGCTCTCCGAAAGTTCGTATTTATTCGAAAACTGGAGTTCTTCCAGGTGTTTCATTTCCCCGTTCATAGAAAAGCCGATGGGGAAGTCGCATTTTTCCAAAACGTCGTTGATCATACCCTGCAAACCCATCGAACGGCCGTCGTCGGGGTGGTAAATGCGGGTGATGCCGTATGCCTGCAATTCGGCAATTTCCGAGGGCAGAATAGTGCCGCCCCCGCCGCCGAAAATCTTGATGTGGCCTGCGCCGCGCTCTTTCAGCAGGTCGTACATGTATTTGAAAAACTCGTTGTGGCCGCCCTGGTAACTCGTGATGGCGATGCCCTGCACGTCTTCCTGAATGGCGCAATCCACAATTTCCTGCACGGAGCGGTTGTGGCCGAGGTGGATGATCTCCGCGCCGCTGCTCTGCATGATACGGCGCATGATATTAATAGCGGCATCGTGCCCGTCGAACAGGCTGGCGGCGGTAACGAGGCGGATCTTGTGGTGGGGCTGGTATGGTGCGGGCTGGTGGTGCATGGCGTCCTTTGCTTGGCAAGGTGGTGGTGGAAATTCGGTGCAAAATTAAGGGTTAGTTATAAGTTATTCGTTAT
>JAKQJD010000539.1 GCA_029561355.1 Bacteroidota bacterium
TTTGCACGCTACGAGGATCAGATTGCCCAACAGAACGATGTTGAGGCCAATCAGTAATTTATTATTGATTTTATTTTTCATATTGTTTAACCTTTGAAAAAGTCAATTTCGAAAAAGTTCTTACAGGCCGGCGCTTACACCGAACATGAAGCTGCGTGTAACCGGGTAGTTGCCGATGTCGATACCGAAGGTTGTATCAACAGCTCCGCCTACAGCAGGGTCCAGGCCTTTGTATTTCGAAATAGTGAAAACGTTGTTGGTAGAAACATAGAGACGCAGACGTTTTACTTTCATTTTGCTCAACGCGCTGGCCGGAATCGTGTAGCCGATAGCAAGGTTTTGCATACGAGCGTAGGAACCGTTCTCTACATAAAAAGAGTTGGACTGCGTGTTGGTACTGAAATTGGAAACGTTTTCGAAAATCGGCAATTCAGCGCCGAGGTTGGTAGTCGTCCAGGAATCTTTCACGCGGGAGCTGATGGCAGCACCGGTGAATGATGGATAGAAGTCCGTGTACCATTTCGACAGGTTGTAGATTTTGCCACCCAATGCAGTGTAGATGTATGTTTCTACGTCGAAATTACCCAGAACCACTTTGAAGTTCACACCACCCATGAATTTCGGTACCGGGCTACCCAGGTACGTACGGTCAGCAGCGTCGATTTTGCCGTCGGGACGGCCGGTGAGTTCACCTTGGTCATCCATACCGTTCAGGTCGGCGAAACGGAAACGGCCGGGGCCGGCACCGTCTTGCGTAGGAGCGCCGTCTACTTCTGCCTGGTTGGCGAAGAGACCCAATACCTCGTAGCCATAGAATGCAGAGATCGAGTAGCCAACTTGGTTACGGATCGGCGGAGAGCTCAGGCGGTTGGTACCGGGAGAAGAATCGAAGTAGTCGATACCTGGAGCGAGGCCGGTGATCTCATTGTTCAGCCAGCTGCCGGTCAGCGTCAGTTCGTAACGGGAATTGGCGCCGAAGCGGCCTTTGTTCACGATCTGAAGGTCGATACCTTCGTTCAGCATGCTCGCGATGTTTACAGCGGGAGAAGCAGCGGAAGAACCGATTACCTGTGGCAGTGGTACTGTGTACAACAGGTCTTTGGTTTTTTTACGCCACAGGTCGAGGATCACGTCCCATTTGCCGTTGCCCAGGAGTGCGTCAAAACCGATGTTGGTCGTTTCCGAAGTTTCCCATTTTGCGTCGGGGTTGCCGATACGGCTCTGGTAAAAACCTTCCACAGTGCCTGTGTTGCTGCCGTTGATGTCGTAGTAAGAATCATTCACATTACCGCCGAAGAGGCTGAACTGGTTCACGCCGCTGATGTTGGAGTTACCCATTTGGCCCCAGCCACCGCGGATTTTGAGGTCATCCAGGAAGGTTACACCATCCATGAAGGATTCGCCCGTTACACGCCATGCGGCAGAGATTGCAGGGAACACACCGAAGCGGTTGGATTCGCCGAATACGGAAGAACCGTCGCGACGCACAACGCCTGTGATGTAGTATTTATCGCGGAAACCATAGTTAACACGACCGAATACGGAGAAGAAGCGGTTACCCTTGAAATAGAAGGATCCTACCTGACGGTTCGAAACCGTATTCAGGTTGATGTAGTTCGGATCAGTAGAGAACGGGCTCAAACCGGAAGCATCCGTCACGCGGCCATCGCCACCATTAACGGCTTCGATACCACCCAACAGGTCGAGGGAAGATTCACCGAACTGCGCTTTGTAGATAGCAGTGTTGGTAAATGTCCAGCTAAAGCCATAGGAACCACCTTCGCCGTAGGAGAAACTCGCATTGTTTTCCGAGTTTTCGTACTGCAGCCGGTTG
>JAKQJD010000567.1 GCA_029561355.1 Bacteroidota bacterium
TTGCGCACGACTTTTCCCCCTGAAGGGCCTTTTATGGCCCGCGCGTACGATTCCGGCAATATTTATTTTAATGTCATTCAAACAATTATCGCTCATCGAGCCGCTTATGCGTGCGCTCGCTACGGAGGGCTATGAGCGCCCTACTCCTATCCAGGAGCAATCCATTCCAATCATTTTACAACGCCGCGACCTTTTGGGTTGCGCACAGACAGGAACCGGAAAAACCGCTGCTTTCGCGCTTCCGATCCTACAGTTGTTGCACGGAAAAATTCCGGCCAACCATAAAGCCATCCGCTGCCTTATTCTGACGCCTACCCGCGAACTGGCTATCCAGATTGACGAAAGTGTGAAAGCATACGGCAGGCATACCGGTATCCGGCACATGGTCGTATTCGGAGGTGTATCGCAATTCGCACAGACGGAAAGCCTGAAGCGTGGCTGCGATATCCTGACCGCTACCCCGGGTCGTTTGCTCGACCTGATGAACCAGGGTTATGTTTCGCTGCGCGATGTGGAAATTTTCGTGCTTGACGAAGCCGACCGCATGCTCGACATGGGCTTCATCCATGATGTCAAAAAGGTAATTTCCAAACTTCCGGTAAAGCGTCAGACGCTGTTCTTCTCGGCCACTATGCCGCCGGAGATTTCCAACCTGGCCAATTCTATCCTGACCGATCCGTTGCGCGTGGAGGTGACTCCCGTTTCTTCTACGGCAGAAAAAGTCGCCCAGGCACTTTATTTTGTGGATAAAGCCGATAAAAAGCACCTGCTCAAGCATTTGCTGAAAGACAGTGCCGTTCGCTCCGTGCTGGTATTTACCCGTACGAAACACGGCGCCAATAAAGTTGCAGCCGACCTCGAGAAAGCGGGTGTACAGGCAGAGGCCATTCACGGCAATAAATCGCAAAATGCACGGCAAGCCGCACTGGCAAACTTCAAAAGCGGTAAAATTCGTGTACTGGTTGCTACCGACATCGCTGCCCGCGGTATCGATATCGAGGAACTTTCGCACGTAATCAACTACGAATTGCCGAACGTTCCGGAAACCTACGTACACCGTATCGGTCGTACCGGCCGCGCGGGCGCCAGCGGTATCGCGTTGTCGTTTTGTGAAGCCGAAGAACTTCCGTATCTGAAAGATATTCAGAAACTGACGGGCCAATTAATCCCGGTGGAGGAAGAACATCCGTACGCTGCCGATCTTGTAGCTCCAGGAATTCCGGTGCCGCGCAGCAAGGAAAAACCGGCCGCCAAACCGGCAGTTCAAAAAGTTCCTGCGCCGCAACGCCCCGACGTTATTCCAATTCCGGAACGCAGGCCCGATACGCAACGGCAAGGTGCGCAGCACAGGACGAACAAGCCGAAGCCGAGCGAACAACCGGAAAGAAGAGATCGTCCGAATGAACGGCCTGCCGGTCAGGAAAGAAACAATGGCGGCTCATCCTTTAACAGCGGTCAAAAACGCGATGAACGTCGTCCGGATCGCAATGATCGCAGAGACCGTCCGTTCCGTTCCGAGCAAAAACCGGCTGCCAAACAAAATCAGGATGCGTCCGACACGCCATTCAGCCGCGGTAGCCGCTTCGCTTCGATTCTGGAAGTAGCATCCATCGAAAAACAGGACCGGCCGAAAAAGCCGTTTGCAGACCGGGATGACCGCAATCGCGCGCCCAAAAGCAACGATAGCCGCCCGCCATTTGGAGGCGACCGGAAAAAGAAGAAGTGGTAAATCCTTTTTGAGGATATAAAGATTTGAGGATGCGAGTATTTGAGTGTGGACCCTATTAACAGGGCTTCTGCTCGAATACTCGCATTTTTCAAATACTCGCATCCTCAAATACTCAAGAAACCACCGCCATACATTTCAACTCGATGGAAATCGGCGTGGGCAGGCTATCGATCCCTACCGTTGTTCTACAGGGCTGATTGTCTTTAAAATATTCGGCATAAATACGGTTGAACGTGTGAAAATCGCGCTCCATATTGGTCAGAAATACCGTCACGTCCACCAGATCTTCCCAACGGGCGCCGCTGGCTTCCAGTACGGCCCGCACGTTGCGGAACACGGAATGCACCTGCGCTTCGAAGTCGAAACTCGAATAGTTGCCCGACGGCGTACGCGTCAGACCCGGCACGCCGTCCGTTTCCGGATCTCGCGGCCCGATACCCGACAAAAAAAGCAAATTACCCGCCCGTCGCGCATGCGGGTACAGGCCGACAGGTTTGGGTGCTTTATCTGCATCAAATTTTTCAGTTGCCATTTTTGTAAGTTCGAAGTGCGAAGTCGGCAGTGCGAAGTCCGCACAGGTTGAGCATTCATTGATAAGTAGGCACAAAAATACACAGCTACCCACAATGCCGTACGACTTCGCACTGACGACTTCGCACTTCGAACTTATATTTGCGGCATGAAACAACCAACCTACGTGTTGCTGATCGATTGTCCCGATCGCACCGGATTAGTACATAACATTACGGGTGTTATTTCCCGGCAGGGACTCAATATTATTGGAAATCAGGAATTTGTGGAGCACGAACACGAGCGGTTT
>JAKQJD010000185.1 GCA_029561355.1 Bacteroidota bacterium
TTTTATGACCGGGCTTTGCCGGTTGCCGGTGTATTCGCGTACGTTGCGTTCGATAAAATCGAACAACTCTTCCACGCTCACTACCTTGTCTTTATTCACGTCCGCTTCGCCTTTCAGTCCGCGGATGAGGAAGTGGCTGAAAACGCCCTGGCGCAGGCCCGACGATTCCAGCGAGGTTTCTTCGGCTTTGGATGACATGAGTACTGCTGTACCTGCCACCGATTTGGCCAGCGTCTGGTAATATTGTGAAAGTACAGGTTCCGTTTCGCCGCTGCGCATAGCGATCAGGCTGCCGGAATGGCAGGCATCGGCCAGGCAGAGTTTGAATTTTGCCTTGCTTTTGTTGAACGCTGCAGCAATTTCCTCGTGGGCTATTTTATTGTTGAAACCGTCGAAGTCGATGGGCAGGAAAGAGCCGTTGAGGCCGTGACCGGAGAAGTAGAAAATAACCAGGTCGTTGGGGCCGGCCATGGAAAACAGTTCGTCCATATTACCCAGGATATTGTCGCGGGTGGCTTCCTCGTCGATCAGAATACGCAGGTTTTCATCGGGCAAGGCGCCGCCTTCCACACTTTTCAGGAACGCATAAAAGCGATAGGCATCGTCGTCGGTGTAGCGCAGCACCGGCATATGGTCGTAAGAGGCAACACCTACCACGATGGCCCACACCTTGGTTTGGCCCATTGTTGAAGACGGTGAAACCGGTTTTTCGGCCACAGCCACCGGCTGGTAATCCGACGGCGGTTCTTTACCGATGTACTCCCCGTTGCGCCAGAAGCCATCGACAGTGGTGCCTTCATGCAAAGAGAGGGTGCCTTTGCCTCCAAAAGCGCCTTCCACCCATTCGCCTTCGTACACATCGCCGTTGGCGTAGGTGCAGGTACCGAAGCCGCTGGGGAGTTTGTTTTTGAATGATCCGACGTATTTGGCGGAACCTGCTTTGTAGAAATAAGTACCCTGTCCGTCTTCACAATTGCCCTGAACGCAGCCGACTTTGCCGTTTACGGCCAGGTTATCGCCGATAAATTCACCCTGTTTCCATTCGCCGTTTTCTTCGCCGCCGCTTTTCAGGTAGCGAACGCCCTGGCCATCGGGGTAATTTTCCTTGAAATTGCCGACATAGCGGTCGCCATCGGCAAACCAGAACGTTCCGGGTCCGTCAAATTTTCCGTTGGCAAATCCTCCCTCGTATTTGCTGCCGTCGGGGTAGGCATAGGTGCCGTGTCCGTTTTTGCAGTCGCCAGCAAGGCATCCCGACTGGATATTGGTGCCGTCGTCCTGGCGTTCTTCTTTTTTCTTGGCGATGTATTCGTCCAGCACATTGCCCTGCTCGTCTACGGGTTTACCTTTTTTCCAGAGCCCTGTGCGGGTGGTGCCGTCGGAATAGGTTTTGATACCCTTGCCTTCCGGGTAGCGGTTGCGCCATTCGCCGCTGTATTTGCTGCCGTTGGTGTAGTAACAAACGCCAAGGCCGTGAATCTCTCCGTTTTTAAAATCGCCGATATACCTGGCGCCGGAAGGATATACGAAAGTGCCCTTTCCGTTGGTGCAATTGCCGGAAACGCATTGGGCAGACAGGATATGAATGGAAAACAATAAAAGTGCAAGGGAAACGACGTGTTTCAACATGTAAACCGCGGGAGTTTTGAATCGATGGATGCCTAAAAGTCTTTGGACAGGTGTATAAACTTACTCCTTATCACATTTATTGCAACGCGGATTTCGCGGATTTGAAAAAGCGGATCACGCGGATTGGATTTGTAGAAGAGTGGCTTTCGTACTGAAAATGAACGAAAGCCACTCTTCTACAAATCCAATCCGCGTGATCCGCTTTTTTTGTCCGCGAAATCCACTTTGCAGTTAGCGCAGCACAAAATCCCCGTATACCAGCCTTGCTTTCACCACACCCCGCGCATTGGCATCGCCGACGAAGCCCTGCACCTGTTCGCGGGAGCCTACATCGTTGCGGTGGCGAATAGTGGCACCCGAAGGTGTTTGAAGCGGCGTGTAGTTGCCTTCGGCATCGAAACGAAAAACGGCTCCGCGTTCGGCGGCGATGGTTACGTCGGTGTATTTCCCGATAATATTGACGCCGTTGAAATTACGGCCCAGCGATTCGATTTTAAGGCTGCCGTACGACATGTCCGCGTCGATAGCCATACCGACGTTTGCAATGCGCACGTCGGTATACTGCGTGGTAAAATAAGCCGCATGGGCTTTTTGCAGTTTCAGGTCGGAGTATTTGGTTTGCAAACGCAGGTCTTCCAGGCTTCCGAAAGCAAGGTCGTCATTTTTGGAAGTCAGGCGCACGTTCCCGGCCCGCTCGATGTTGAGTTCGGAGTATTTGCTGTCAAATTGCACGTCGCGGGCCTCGCCGACATTCAGTTTTCCGTACATCACCTGTCCGTAGAGGTTAAAAACGCGAGCCAGGTAAGCCTTGCCATAGGAGATGTTGAGGTCTGCGTCGTTGCCGATGGTTTCCGTACGCAAGTCGCCGTATTTGATTTCGGCGGTCAGTTTGCCGCTCATGGAGGCTACGTAGGAATTACCGCACCTGTTTTTCAGGTCGAGTTGATTGCCGGAAGGCATCCAGACCTCGTAATTGACTTTGAAATCCTGGCAAGTATTGTCTTCGATCCACCAGCCCGATTTGGCGCCGATCATGGTTTCGGCTTTTACATAGCCGGCTGCATTGGCAAAATTCACCTGGACGCGGGCAAATGTTTTGTCCGCTTCCCGTTGGTCTTTGGCATTTACGAGAATGGTGACATCGATTTTTACGGTGTTCTTATCCCAGGTTTTTACGTTCACCGTTCCGTATTTGTTGTAAACCGCCGTCATCCCGTTCGCTATGGTGGAAAATTCACGATTGTAGGTGCGGGAGAATTCCTGTCTGGGGCCATTCGCAAAAGCGGCAAGCGGCTGGACCAAAAGAAGCGCCCACAATGCCGCCACCCGAATGGAAAATATAGAGGCGTTAAAGATTTTTAATTTCATGTCCTGCATCGCTGTTATCTTTTTCGGGTTGTTTGGTGGTGTCGAGGTCTTCGAGTACTCTTTCGAGAATTGCTGTTTTAGCCTGGTAGTTGTCGATCATCGCCCGGACGACCTGCTCGCGGTTGGCGGGCGGCACATCTGCCAGTTCCTGCCGCAGTTCCTGCATCATCTGGTCCAGTTGTTGGAGGTCCACATTGATTTCTGCGGGTCTGTTTCCGGTAAAAGTGGCCAGTTTTTGTTGTTTGGTAGCGATATCGCGCTGATAATACTGTTCCAGTTCGCCGTATTCGTTCGATACGTCGGCCATGTCCATACCGGCAGCGGCAGTCGAGTGGGCGTACCAGGTTCCGATGCCGATGCCCGATATGAGCAGGGCGAGTGAGGCGGCGACACGCAAAAGGCTGCGTTGCCAGTTGACGCGTACGATGGTTGCCGTCGGTCTTCCTGCGCCCGGAATTCCTTTTTCAATATTTTGCCAGAGGGTTTCGCGTGGAATGGATGTATCGAGTTTTTCCCGGTTTTGTCGGATAAAGCACTCCAGGGGATCGTCCGAGCCATGAAGTCCGTCGAGGTGTGCGTGGATATTTTCCCAAACGCAGTCCGAAGGTTCTTCGGTATCCAGCAAAACCCGGTTGATAGCAATACTTCGTTCCAGCCCGTCGGCGGACTTCAGGCGGTCAAGCGCGCTTTTCACGCCTGCCCAGCCATGCGCGCCCGGCACATTCGGATCGAATGCGTTGCGGTGCTGCTGAATGAAGTTTTTTAAAACATCGGTCATTTCAAACGTTCAATAAGAGTTTGTAAAACGGATTAAATACGGGATTTCGCGCTGTCGACTTCGCACTATTGACTTCGTACTTCGCACTGCCGACTTCGCACTTTCAACCCGTCAACGCTTCCCTGAGTTTTGCTTTGGCTCTGCTATATTGTGACTTGGAAGTTGCTTCGGTCACACCAAGAATCTGTGCAATTTCTTCGTGATCGTAGCCTTCCACGGCATACAAATTAAATACGACACGATAACCGTCGGGCAAACGGGAAATGGCGCGGTTGATCTTTTCTACCGAATACGCGGGTTCCACTTCCGGCTCCGTTTCCTCTGCCCGGTCGTTGAACACGGTCAGTTCCGACAACGCCAGGCGCCTGCTTTTGAGAAAATTGATGCACTTATTGATGGTAATCCGTTTGATCCAGGCGCCGATCGTGCTTTCGTAGCGGAAAGAATCGAGTTTTGTAAATACCTCAATAAAAATGCTTTGCAACAAATCCTCCGCGTCGTGTGGGTGCTGCACCATACGCAATGCCGTGTTGTACATCGCCCGGGAATACAGGCGGTACAACTCGAACTGTGCTTCGCGGTGTCCTTCCCGACATCGTTCAACCAGGTCGCGGTGCGTTTGTAGTGCGTCCATTTCGTTATTTGAGTGTATTGACATTTTTAATTTGGGAGGGTTGCACGAAATTTTAACATTTTCATAAAATGGATGTTCCCCTGTACCTTTGCACCGCTCTCGCTTCTCACCTATCACTTCTGTATTCATGTCCTCAGACCGCTTCCCGGAAATTTTTCAAAGCGCTTTTCAAGCCGGTCACCTGCTCAAATGCACCCTGAGCAAACCGGCCGCCGCTGCACCTTCGGATTTAAAAAACATCTACATCCGGCCGGTGACCTTGAAAAACGGGGTAAAAATAGCCTTCAATTACCGCTACAAAACCCGCGACGAGGTAAAAAATTATACACTGCCCGAAGCGCTTGGTTTATTGAAAAACATGTTGGGAACGGCTTTCCTGAATGCCGAACTTTTTACCACCGAACGCGATTTCAGCGTCCGCTTTGAAAAAGACGGAACCGCGAGTTGGAGTGACAAACAACCTGCCTCCACCGTTGCACCCGAAACGACCCACGACCGCGAAAAAAAGCGCCTGCTCGACCCCGCATCGCCCTGGCTCCACGCCCTCGGCATTACCAGTACCAAAGGCGAAGTACTGGCCGCCGCACAGGACAAATGGCGGCAAATCAATAAATACCTGGAAATTATTGAAACCCTGTTGCGTACACACCCTTTGCCTCCGGATGTGCAAATTGCCGATATGGGCTCCGGAAAAGGTTACCTCACGTTTGCGCTGTATGATTTCCTCACGACTCGTTTGAATATGCAACCGCAGATGACCGGCATCGAATTGCGACCTGCGCTGGTGGAATTCTGCAATAAAACAGCCCGGGAAAGCGGTTTTTCGGGCCTGAATTTTCTGGCTACCGATATCAACGATTATCACCCGGAACGGCTCGACATGCTCATTGCCCTGCATGCCTGCGACACGGCCACCGATCTGGCACTCGCTACCGGCATTCGCCTGAAAGCGCAGATCATTGTGGCGGCCCCCTGCTGCCACAAACAAATCCGCCGCGATATGGAAACGCGGAACGAAATGGCTCCATTGCTGCGTTTCGGTATTCTGGAGGAACGGCAGGCGGAAATTTTGACCGACGGTATCCGCGCCCTGTTGCTGGAGGCAAACGGTTACAGAACCAATGTTTTCGAGTTTATTTCCAGCGAACACACCGCCAAAAACGTGATGATTACGGCTATCACCGAGAAAAAGCAAAAGCCCAGACAACCTGTGCTGGATAAAATCGCTGCGCTGAAATCGGGTTTCGGGATTCGCGAACACTACCTGGAGCACTTGCTGGACAACAACTTTCAGCACTTACCAGAATGATTTTGATGATTTGTACATTTTAGGAAGGCTTTTCCCTTACTTTTGCGCCTCTTTTTTAGAAAAAACCTGTTTTAACGGATCATAATACCATGTATCGTACGCACACCTGTGGCGAATTGCGCCTTTCGGACATCAATAAAGAAGTTACCCTCTCGGGCTGGGTGGCCATCGGCCGCAATCTCGGCGGTCTCACGTTCGTCGACCTGCGCGACCGTTACGGCATCACGCAACTGGTGTTCGACATGGACGACAATGCCGAACTCTGCGAACGCGCCCGCAAACTGGGCCGCGAATTCGTCATCCAGGCCAGCGGCTCCGTACGCGAACGCGCCAGCAAAAACCCCGACCGCGAAACCGGCGACATCGAGATCCGCGTCACTTCCTTTAAAGTGCTGAACGCCGCCAAAACGCCGCCGTTCACTATTCAGGACGATACCGACGGCGGCGACGACCTCCGCATGAAATACCGCTACCTCGACCTGCGCCGGAATGTCGTGCAGCGCAACCTGCTGTTCCGCTCCAACCTGGCCATCGAAACGCGGAAATACATGTCTGCTCAGGGTTTTGTGGAAGTTGAAACGCCCAACCTGATCAAATCCACGCCCGAAGGCGCCCGCGACTTCGTGGTGCCCAGCCGCATGAACAAAGGGCAGTTTTACGCCCTGCCCCAGTCGCCGCAAACCTTCAAACAAATCCTGATGGTGGCCGGCTTCGACAAGTATTTCCAGATCGTAAAATGTTTCCGCGACGAAGACCTGCGCGCCGACCGGCAGCCGGAATTCACGCAGATCGACTGCGAGATGTCGTTCATTCACCAGGAGGATATTCTGAACACGTTTGAGGGTCTGACGAAATACCTGTTTCAGCAGGCGCTCGGCGTTACACTCGAAGATTTCCCGCGTATGACCTACGACGAAGCCATGCGTCGTTTCGGTTCCGACAAACCCGACCTGCGCTTTGGAATGGAATTCGTGGACCTGTCGGACGTAGCCAAAGGAAAAGGTTTTCCGGTGTTTGACAGCGCCGAATCGGTCATCGCGATCAATGCGCCGGGCTGCGCCGAATATTCCCGCAAACAACTCGACGAACTGACCGAATGGGTAAAACGCCCGCAAATCGGCGCCAAAGGCCTGATTTACGTGCGCTACGAAGCCGATGGCAACGTAAAATCGTCTGTAGATAAATTTTACAGTCCCGACGACCTGAAAGTGTGGATCGAGCGCTGCGGCGCGAAACCCGGCGACCTGCTTTTCCTGCTTTGCGGCGAAGACGAAAAAACGCGCAAACAAATGTCCGAACTGCGCCTCGAAATGGGCACCCGGCTCGGCCTGCGCAAACCCGACGACTTCAAACCGCTGTGGGTCGTCGATTTCCCGCTGCTGGAATGGGATGAAGACGAACAACGCTTTTTCGCCATGCACCACCCTTTCACCAGCCCGAAACCGGACGACATCGTGAAGATGGAAAGTGACGACCGCACGGTGCTGAAAGGTATTCGTGCCGACGCCTACGACCTCGTGCTCAATGGCGTGGAAATCGGCGGCGGCTCTATCCGTATCCACGACCGCGACCTGCAAAGCCGCAACTTCCGCCTGCTCGGTTTCTCGGCCGAAGAAGCGGAAATGCAGTTCGGTTTCCTGCTCGGCGCCTTCGAATACGGCGCGCCCCCGCACGGCGGTATCGCATTCGGCTTCGACCGCTTGAACGCTGTGATGAACGGCGCCAACTCGATCCGCGACTTTATCGCTTTCCCGAAAAACAACCAGGGCCGCGATATGATGATCGATGCGCCGGATACGATTAAACACAAGCAACTGGAGGAATTGGGAATTCGGGTGGTGACGGAGTGAAAGTGCGAAGTGCGAAGTCGTCAGTGCGAAGTCGCGCGATAGCATGTCATTTTCAATAAAATATAGCGAAGTATAGAGAGGCAGTGACTTAAGTCGCCGCCTCTCTTATTTTAGAGCAATTTCATTGATTTTTTGGAGTCAGTGGAACGCATCTTTCATTTAATGTTAATTCAGAGAATATATTCTCCGATTTTATATAAATTTGCAGATCATACTCTCCGATTTTATACAAAATGATTAAAAGGTCTTTAGAGTCATTATTAGTCGAACGCTTTGCTGCCCGTAAAGCGCTTATCGTTTTAGGCCCTCGACAGATCGGGAAAACCACCTTGGTGAAAGGTCTTGCCACACATTTGAAAGAGGGTTCGTCTCTGTATCTTAATGGTGACGATGCGACGACACGCGCTATATTAAGCGATGCCAATCTCGCCGAACTTCGGCGTATCATTGGCACCGCCACGATGGTGATCATTGATGAAGCGCAAAGGATCCGTAACGCAGGACTTTTTTTAAAACAGATTACAGATAATCTACCGGAGATACAACTGATAGTTACCGGCTCGTCTGCACTGGATTTGGCAAGCGAGGTCAATGAGCCTCTGACCGGACGAAAACTGGAATACCATATGTATCCCGTTTCATGGCTGGAACTTGTTGACTATCAAGGTTATTTACCCGCTGTACAAACACTGGAACAAAGGCTGATCTATGGGATGTACCCCGAAATTATTACCAGACCCAATGAAGCGATTCTTTTACTTCGCAACCTGACCAACAGTTACCTGTATAAGGATTTGTTCAACCTCCAGGGTGTCCGCAAACCGGATCTGCTTGAAAAACTGGTTACTGCCCTGGCATGGCAGATAGGTCATGAAGTTTCTTATTCCGAACTGGCCAACAAACTACAGGTGAGCAAGGAAACCGTTTCCACTTATATTGATCTGCTGGAAAAAGCGTTTGTCGTTTTTCGATTACCGCCTTTCAGCAGAAACCTGCGTAACGAAATTACGACAAGCAGAAAGATCTACTTTTATGATACCGGCATCCGGAATGCGGTTATTGACAATTTCGAACCGCTCAGTCTGCGCAACGATACCGGTGCTCTCTGGGAGAATTTTATGATTGTGGAACGTTTGAAAACCAATGCGTACGCGGAAAGGTTTCGCCACGCCTATTTCTGGCGAACGCACGCCCAGCAAGAGATCGATTATGTGGAAGAGTGGGGCGGAAAACTGTTTGCGTATGAGTTTAAATGGAATTCTGCTTCCAAAGTCAAATTTCCCGTTTCCTTTACCACAAACTATGAGCCTGACAAAACCATGGTGGTAACTCCAGCCAGCATGATGGACTTTTTAAATCAAGCCTGAACGTTAAAAAAAATCTAAACCCGCCCGTTTGGTGTGGCTTTTTCCCTGCTTATGCGTTGTAGAAACCGTGCCCGCGTTTTCGCGGGCCTTGGCTCAATCAAAAACAACTATCATGTTTAAAAAAGCACTTTTTTTGTTTGTCGCGTTGT
>JAKQJD010000584.1 GCA_029561355.1 Bacteroidota bacterium
ATCATGGAATTGGCGCCGCCGAACATCATGTACCCGAATACGAACACCACGATGCCCGACAAAACGATCCATTCTTCCGCGCCGAGCGCCTGCGACAACACCTTGGTCATGCCCACGCAGATCAGCACGATGAAAGTGATCAGCAGCAGGGAAAGTATGGCAAAAAAGAGCGCAAACTGTTTGCTCTGGTACCGTTGCCCGATCCACTGCGAAATGGTGAGCGCTTTTACCGACGTGCCGTAACGCCGGAAACTGCGCGTCAGCAGCACCAGCGATATGCCCAGCCCCAGCGGCAGCACCACGGCAAATGCCAGGAAAGCGCTCAACCCGTACATGGCGATAAATCCCGGATTGATAATAAACGTAGCGGCGCTGGTGATGGAAGCCGCCAGCGACAAACCGACAACCACCGGCGAGAACCCTTTGCTGCCCACAGCGTAGTCACTCAGAGACTTCGTGCGGCGTGCGCCCCGGACAACCAGGAACAATATCACCCCGGCGTACAAAGCCAGCAAACCGATCGTAGACCAAAACCATTGTTCCTTTTCCATAATTTATTCATTTTTTGGACAAGTCGCCCTTTTACCTAATTTTATTAGGCTATTGCAGCAATTTTCCAAAGACAAAGGAATGATAGCAACGGTCAGATGAAAACAGGTGTCGTTTCTTTCCTGCTATGGACTATTTCCCGAATCTGCGGTATTTATTTTTATAATCAATTGATTTTAAATCATTTAAATGTTTTTAAGAAAGGGTTGACCGGTGTTTTAAAAAAAAGTCAATTGCTTTGTGCGGGGTAATGCCGGCCTCTACTTTTGTTGCTGCAATTACACGTGCGTATTGCAGATAAAAACAAATTGAATAAACTATTGATTATGAAACGTTTAGAAGGCAAAATAGCCATCATTACCGGCGGTGCGAGCGGCATCGGGAAAGCCACGGCACAAAAATTTCTGGAAGAAGGCGCCCGCGTAGCCATTTGGGACATCGATGCCCGCCGCGGAGCGGATTTGCTGGCCGCATGGGCAGACCAGGGTGACAACGTCCGGTTTTACCCCGTGGACACGACCAGTCTGGCTGCCGTAGAAGCCGCCGCCGCTCAGGTGCAGTCCGATTTTGGCGCCATCCATATTCTAATCAACAATGCGGGCATTACACGCGACGCTTCTTTGAAAAAAATGACCCCGGAGCAGTGGGATCAGGTCATTGCTGTCAACCTGACCGGCGTATTCAACTGCACCAAAGCCGTATATCCTTTTCTTGAATCGGCCGGCTGGGGACGCATTATTTCCGCCGCATCCATTGTAGGTTTGTACGGCAATTTCGGACAGACGAATTACGTGGCCACCAAGGCCGCTGTGATCGGTATGACCAAGGTGTGGGCCCGCGAATTCGGTCGCCGCGGCATCACGGCCAACGCTGTAGCGCCCGGATTTATCCACACCGAAATGATGGATACCATCCCCGAAACCGTACTCGCCGGCATACGCGAAAAAACACCGCTGCAACGCCTCGGCCGCCCCGAAGAAATCGCCAGTGCCTACGCGTTCCTGGCTTCCGACGAAGCGGCGTTTATTAATGGGGCGACGATTTGTGTGGATGGGGGAGCCACTCTTTAGAGAAGTGAGAAGGTGAGAGAAGTGAGAGGGTGAGAGTCTGTAGAGTACACCGCTTCGCTATAGGCGGAAAACTGATTTATTTCCGGTATTTAATGCCATTAAAACAATGAAAATCAACCACTTGTAAAAAAAACATTATAGTTCAAAGCTCGAAGCGGTGTACTCTACGGACTCTCACTTTTCTCACTCTCTCACCTTCTCACTTCTAGTATGCGCCTACGTGCCTTCTCCGATTTCGCCGCCACTCTCCTACCCCAGGAGACCGCCTATCTGTTGTCGGTACAGAAATTTGCCGATCCGGTGAAGCGTACGATTCTGGAGCGGATGCACGAAAACTGTAAAAGTATCGACGCAGCGGTTCCGTACGATGAAAGCATTGACAAGCGGAAATATTCGAGCCTGAAAAACTGGATCAGGGAACGTCTGGAAGAGAACGATGTGGATATCCAGTTCGAGTGGATGAACGAAATGGAGCGGAAAATCATCACCGATTCCATAGAGCCGGAAGAAGAACGCCTGTTGTTTCGCGTGATCAAAAACTTTCAGCCGACGCATTTTTTCTTTATCAAATTTTACGAACTGGCGCAGGCATTCCGGCATTTTCTGCTCATCCGATTGCGCCGCGACGACCACCGGCTGGTCAACGATTTTTTGAACCGGCACAAGACCGCTTACGAACGCTCCAAACAGACCTACGACCAGTTGCACGAAGCCACACTGGATATCGTACAGCAATATGCCACCGGATCGGGCGAATCCATCCAATGGCAAAAGTGGCTGGCCGAGGTTTTTTACGATGAAACGCATGACGGTCTTAACCGCTATTATGCCCTGATCCGGCTGATATTCGTGCACCTCAATTACGGGCATTATGCGCCACTGCTGGAAAAATTCGAGTATTGGGATACGGTCCTCGAACGCGGGCAGTATTATTCCCGCCGTGTATTGCTCAATTATTACAGCCAGCGGTTGCTGTTGCATTCCAAATTCAAGGATTACGAAAAAGCGGCGTATTACGGTTACCTGTCCGTGCGCGGCAAAAATTCCGATTACATCTTTTATGTAAACAACCTGGCTGCCGTGCTGCTGCGCGCCAGGCGGTATCCGGCTGCGCTGGAAGTGATGAAAGCGGCGTATGCCGATGTGAAAAACACCCGGAATTTCCACAACAGGATTGGTTACGTGGCTTTTTACATCAAATGCCTGTACGCCAACCGGCAGTATAAAAATGCGGAAAGTTATGCCGCCACTTTTCTGAAGGCCTATGCGAAAGAGGTGTTCGAATATCGCTGGCACCTGTTCTTTTCCGCCTATTTCGAAGTGTTGTTCCGGCAGGGTAAATTCGGCAAACTCATGACCATCACCCAGCAATACCGGCTGCTGGAACGCGACGTGGAATACCGCAAAAAAACAACGTATCTGCCCGTCATTCCATGGTACTACGAACTGGCCAATTACAAGGAATCGGGCAAGGGCCTTCAAACCATTGCAAACGGCATCTTGCAATACCTGCTGGAATTGCCTGCCGAATCAGAAAAGTTACCTTTACTGGGTGATTTCCTGGAAGAAACGCGGGAAATGGTGCCCGATATTTACCGGTTCGTTACCGGAAGGCTGCATGAAAAAGGGCGGGGAATGCATTGAGGGGTTGAAGGTTGTTGAGGGTTTATGAGTTTATAAGGTTTATGAGTTTATAAGGTTTATAATCATCCGCTCGAAGAATGGGAAATATCTCTCTTCCCGAGCGGATGATTATAAACCTTATAAACTCATAAACCCTTTCAATTCAGCAAATGCTTCAACTTATCCACCTTCAGCACATGCACAACACCGTCTTTAATATCGATCAGGTTTTCGTTTTTGAAATCGGTGAGGGTACGGATCAGCGTTTCTTTCGCCGTGCCTGCCAGAGCGGCCAGGTCCTCGCGGAGGAGGTGTAATTCCGTGGTACCGGTTTGTTCGCACAAGTGTGCCAGCGAGGTGGCTACGCGTTTTCGTACCGAGTTATAAGCCAGTTCGATGAGTTGTTGTTCGCGTTCGGCGATATGGCCGGCCAGCATTTTAATAAACCGGGCGTTCACGTCGCGGTTGCCGAATACCAGGGCGATAAAATCCTGCCGTGGCACGAGCCGGATGATACAATCATCGAGGGCGGCGGCGCTTTCCGGGTAGGTATTTTCACTGAAAAGGGCCAGGAAGCCGAGAAAATCGCCGGCCTGCGCCATTTTTACGATCAGTTCCCGACCGTCGTCGCTGGTTTTATACACTTTGACTTTTCCACTTTCCACCCAATACAGCCAGCGCGGGTTTTCCCCTTCGCGGAAGATCATGTCTTTTTTGCGAAAATGCCTTACCTCGCGGTTTTCCGACAAATGTTTGATGGCTTCGAGTGCGCGCGCTTCATCTATAAACCGGTCGAGCGAGCCGGTTTGCTGTGCGGAAGCCACACGGAGACGTTCGCTTTTTTGCAAACGCGACTCTATGGTTTGTAGCAGCGCCATATCGTCGAACGGCTTCGTGATGTAGTCGTCGGCGCCGAGCGACATGCCTTTGCGGAAATCTTCTTTTTCAGCTTTGGCCGTCAGAAAAATAAAAGGAATGTCGGCTGTTTTAGCCTGTCTGCTGAGTATATGCAACACGCCGTAGCCGTCCAGTTCGGGCATCATAATATCGCACAGGATAAGGTCGGGTAAAAAAGATTGCGCTTTTTCCACCCCTATCTTACCATTTTCGGCGGTTAATGCTTCATAACCGCTCAGGGCAAGTATTTCCTGCAGGTTCTCCCGAACATCCGGATTGTCTTCAATAATGAGGATTTTCTTCATCGTACGCAAAAGTATAAACGCTGGTCAGATAAGCAAGTGATTTTTGTCATTAAATCTACTAACGACGGTCATTGAAAGAAGGGTGCGCCGGAGATGACCTTTGCAATGTATTCAAGAACAAACCTCTTTCATTATGAACGTTTTCGCACCGATTTCCAGCTTGATGACCGACCATAAACATTTGGTCACGGTCAGCCCCGAAGAATCCCTTTTGAAAGTCAAAGAGATTTTTGAGACGCACAAATTTCACCATATTCCGGTCGTTCGGTTCAGAGAAATAATTGGTATTGTGAGCCGCACCGATTTCGACCATTTCGTTGGCGGCGCTTCCAAGTTTGACGAAGACAAATTTGTGAGTGAATTGCGCCTGAAACGCACTCAGGTAGAAGAAATCATGACCACCCGGTTGGGAAAAGTGGCACCCGACGACAGAATCAATGTGGCCCTGGAAATATTTATCATCAATCGATTCCATGCACTGCCGGTGGTGGAAGACGGTGACTTGGTTGGAATCATTACTCCATTCGACATTATGAAAGCGTTGGCCGATGAAAAACCGGACGACCCAACCAGCGTGTACGACTACACCAAATCTCCGATTTCGTAGTGAAGACCCGGCGTTGAAGCACGTGATTTACTCTAAATACGGAAACCATGAAAGAAGCCTCCCTAACACCGTCTCAAACCTGCACAAGCAATTGTCGGGGATGTGATAAAGCGCACATCAAGGCGTATAGTTACCGTGACCAGCAGGGGCAGCAGTTGCACGATACGATCCTGGAGGCATTGACTATTTTTCCAATGGCCCACAAGGTGATAGATGTGTACGAGCCCGGCGCCATTTCGGCAGACGGTATTACTGCTTTGCCAGCCTTGGCACTGGACGGAACAGTTGTTTTCCAGGGAATGATTCCGACGGTGGACGAGCTGGTGGAAACGTTTCGGAACAGGTATTTGTACAAGAGCAAATTGCATCGTTTGCAGCACCTGATCGTTCCGGTAGACATGAGTGATGTTTCGGCGAATGCGCTTCGTTTCGCGTGGAAAATCGCGGAAAAAACGAATGCGCACCTGGAAGCAATCTATGCCATGGACAGCATTTTCGAAGGCGCCAAGCCTTCTGCTTCCGGCTTTCTGTCGGGGTATAACAAGACGATGCAGTCGGAGCTGGATATGTTCATCCAACAGACGCTTGCCACGGAAAATTATCATTACGAACCCGCAGGCAAGCAGGCGGGCGCACCGGGAGAAGCGGTCGCCAACAGACCTTATATTACGTCGAAGGTGATCTACGGATTCCCCGACACTGCAATACAAACCTACTCCGAGAAATGCGACCTGATCGTGATGGGCACGACCGGAGGAGGAACCCTGACACACAAATTGTTCGGCTCGGTGAGCATGGAAGTTTCAAAAAACGCCCTCGCCCCGGTTATGTTCGTCCCGCCGGGCATGACGTTCCAGGGTTTTCCTAACATGTTGTATGCCAGCAACTTCGAATCGCTCGATCCGCTGCGTATCCAACAAGCCGTTTCGTTCGCACGGAAGTTCGACAGTCAGATTCACTTTGTGCATATCGGGCCTGCCGGAGAAAAAGGGGTGTCGCTGGAAAGGAAAATATTCGAGATCAACTATCAGGAATCGCACCCCGACAAACCGTTTATTTTTACCAAAATGGTCAGCGAAGACGTCGTTGATCCGCTATATGAATACGCATTTTATCACCGCATCACGCTGCTGGTTTTTGTGACGCACCAGCGCAATTTGTGGGAAAGTTTTTTACATAAAAGTATCACCCGCGAGGTATTGTCGAGCAGTGCATTGCCCGTTCTCGTCATCCATTCGGACAGTGATATGATTTAAGATATAATGGTGCAGACACCTGTTTCCGTTTGCACTGTGTAAGTCCTATGCAAGAGGGTTTTGTTCACCCCGCTGAGAGTTATCTTTCTGGCGGGGTATTTTTTTGTTTATGAGTTTATGGGTTTATGAGTTTATGGGTTTATGGGTTTATTGGTTTATTGTTGATGAGGTTGATATTCAGACACTCGAAAGTTCGTTGTATGTTTTCGTTTTGTACCAGCAAAAGCCAAGAGCAGCGTGTCCTCCTGAGCGCAGCGAAGGATCTATTTTACTCCAAAGTTTCGGGTAAAGTTAGATCCTTCGCTGCGCTCAGGAGGACACGCTGCTCTTGGCTTTTGCTGGTACAAAACGAAAAAACAGCATGAAATGCAGCCTCTCCTGTAAAATCATCAATCCACTCCCGAGTAACCGGATATCAACCTCATCAACAATAAACTCATAAACCCATAAACCCATAAACCCATAAACTCATAAACCCATAAATCTCACAACGGAAATTTCACCCAGAACTCGCTGCCTTCTTCCACCGCACTGGTGAATCCGACTTCGCCGTTCATCATTTCGGCGTAGCGCTGCACGATATAAAGCCCCAGTCCGGTGCCCTGGATATTGGTCGCATTGGTAGCCCGGAAAAAGCGTTCAAACAGGTGTTTCTGTTCATGTTCCGGAATACCCAGCCCTTTATCGCGCACACTGATAAAAACCCCTTCCGAATCGATGCGGCTGTGCACGATGATAGGCATGTTTTCCAGCGAATACTTCATAGCATTCGAGATCAGGTTGATGAGAATGTTTTTCAGAAGGCCGCCGTCGAGCATGGCTTTGCGGGCGCCTTCATGGGTATATTCCAAGGTCTGGCCGTTTTTGAAGAGGTTTTTCATTTCGTTGTGCAGCTCCTCTATGTTGGCGGGAATATCAATTTCTTCCAGGCTGGCCTGAATACGACCTTCTTCGAGGCGGCCGAGCGAAAGAAATTCGGTCAGAATGGTATTCAGGCCATTGACGGCATTTTTGATGCGGTCGGCGTGCTTTTTTACGCTGGTAATATCCTGGCGGTCGGCATATTGATGTACCAGTCCGGCCGAAGAAAGCACGGAAGTAAGCGGCGTCCGGAATTCGTGGGAAGCCATACTGACGAATCGGCTTTTCAGTTCGCCGAGTTCGCGCTCTTTGTCCAGTGCTGCTGCCAGTTCGTCTTTGGCTTTTTCCAGTTGCCGGGTGCGTTCGGCCACCTTGTTTTCCAGTCCTTCGTTTGACTCCTGCAGCGCTTCCGACAGGGTGGCCAGTTCGAGTTTTTGATGTATAATGGAATCTTCGTAGTTTTTCCGGTAGGTATTATCTACTACGAAGGCGACGACAAATTCACCTTCCCTGTTTTTAAAAGGGCTGAGGCTTACTTCCACAGGGAATTCCGTTCCATCTTTGCGCAAACCGCTGAGATTCAGCCCCGTACCCATGTTTCGGGGATGGGGGTTCTGATGAAAGTTCGCCCGGTTTTCTTCGTGGTGTTCTGCAAAACGGCGCGGAATAAGTTTTTCAACCTGAAGATCGGTCAACTCTCCGGAACCGTAACCGAACAGTTTTTCAAGCGCCGGATTGGCCATGATGATATTTCCCCGGCGCGTGGTCATGAGGATGCCGTTGGTGGCGTATTCGAACAAGGCTTTGAAGCGGCCTTCCTGTTGTTGTTCCGTTTCCCGCAAGTTGATGTAACGCACCACAAAAAATGCAGCCGCCCAGAAACTGACGATCGGTGGAAACCGCTCAAAAAGGATTTCTTCCAGCGGCGCCTCCTGCGGTTTAAAAAAAACGGCAAGAATGGTAAGCGTGGTCGTTATGACTGCCAACAGGAAAACATCGCCTTTTTCTTTAAAAAAAATAGCCATGAAGTGTGCCAGCAGGTAGGCAAATACGATATTGAACTGCTTTGGCAATAGCAAATCGCCGATGAAAACGGCCACTACCAGTAACCAGACGAGTTTGGACCAACGAGTATCGCTTTGAAGTGTAAACATGGCGTGAAGATCAGAATAAATCGGAAATAGGGAAAACTTTCATTAGAAGCACTTGTTTCGTCCAGTCATGAACACACCTGTTTCTGTTTTCTGGTTTCGACGCGACCTCCGCCTGCACGACAACGCCGGCTTGTACCATGCCTTGAAAGGTCCGCATCCCGTTTTACCCCTGTTTATTTTCGATCGCAACATTCTCGACGATCTGAAAAACCCGCAGGATGCCCGGGTGACTTTTATTCAAAATACCCTCGAAAGCCTGAAAACCGAACTCGAATCCAGGGGTTGTTCGCTCCTGGTGTATGATGGCAAGCCGGAACAGGTATGGCAGGAACTGTTGCAAAAATACAAGCTTGCTGCCGTTTATACCAACCACGATTTCGAACCCTATGCCATCGACCGCGACGCTGCGGTACAAACATTACTGGCCGAGCGCGATATTCCTTTCAATACGTACAAGGACCACGTTATTTTTGAAAAAGACGAGGTGCTGAAAAGCGACCAGACACCCTATACCGTGTTTACTCCCTACAGCAAAAGATGGCTGGAAAAGTTGTCTTCGCGTTACACGGAAGAAGGGGCTATCGATAAAATCTCCTTTTACCTGAGTTCTTACCCTGTCGAAAAACATGAAGGGAACTATTTGAAAATCAACCCTTTACCAATGCCGTCGCTGGCAGACATCGGCTTCCAGCCCACTTCCATCGCGTTTCCGCCGACTTCGGTAGCGCGCGGCCTGATCCGGAGTTACGATAAAACGCGCGATTTTCCGGCCATCGACGGCACTTCCCGGCTGGGTATTCATTTTCGTTTCGGCACTATCAGTATCCGGGAAAAGGCCCGCGCTGCCCGCGAACTGAATGCCATTTTCCTCAACGAACTCATCTGGCGCGATTTTTACAGCCAGATCCTCGCCCATTTCCCGCACGTGGTGGGTCATCCTTTCCGGCCGCAATACGACAAAGTCCCCTGGAGGGATGCGCCCGGCGATTTTGCCCAGTGGTGTGAAGGCCGCACGGGCTACCCCATCGTAGATGCCGGTATGCGCCAACTGAACGAAACGGGTTATATGCACAACCGCGTACGCATGATCACGGCCAGTTTCCTGACCAAGCACCTGCTGCTCGACTGGCGGCTCGGGGAGGCCTATTTCGCCGAAAAACTGCTCGATTACGACCTGGCCAGCAACAACGGCGGCTGGCAATGGGCGGCAGGCTGCGGAACCGACGCCGCGCCGTATTTCCGCATTTTTAACCCGACCGAGCAAATGAAAAAGTTCGACCCCGAATTCAAATACATCCGCCGCTGGGTGCCGGAATTCGGTACGCCCAAATACCTGAAACCTATGGTGGAACACGTGTTCGCGCGGGAACGGTGCCTGGCTACATATAAGAGCGCTTTGGCAGGGTGATGGTTTATGAGTTCATGAAGTTTATGGTTTATAAAGTTCATGGTTTATGGTTTATGGCTCCTGTTGAAATAACGTGGTCATAAAAATTCAGGAATGGCATTCGATAGAAAAAGGAATCTTTGTCTTCCAAAAAAGAAAATGATTATCCCCTTACCAACCATAAACTCATAAACCATAAACTTCATAAACCCATCAACAATCAACCCACACCCACTATGCCCATCCAATCCTCCGAACTCATCCTCAATGCCGACGGCAGCATTTATCACCTGCACCTGCAACCCGAACAGGTAGCGCCGCTCATTCTTACCGTGGGCGACCCCGACCGGGTGGCCAAAGTGAGCCGTTATTTCGACCGCATCGAACACCGGGTGCGCAAACGTGAATTCGTAACGCACACCGGCTGGCTGGGCAAAGAGCGTATTTCAGTCATTTCTACAGGCATCGGCCCCGACAACGTGGATATCGTGTTCAACGAACTCGATGCCCTGGTCAACATCGACCTGACAACCCGGCAGGTAAAGGACTCCTTCAAACAATTGACATTCATCCGCTTAGGCACTGCGGGTTGCCTCCAAAAGGACGTGCCGGTTGATGCTTTCGTTGCGAGCAGCGGCGCCGTTGGCATGGACGGGCTGATGCATTTTTACCGGGCGCCGGAGCAGCAAAACCACCCGCTTCTTGCAGCCCTCCGGCGCCATACCGCCGGGAAATGGGACTTCCCGGTAGCCCCCTATTTCTCCCGGGGAGACGAAGGATTGCTTCAACTTTTCCCGGATTTTCACCGCGGCATTACGGCCACGAATCCGGGTTTTTATGGTCCGCAAGGCCGACAACTGCGTGCGCCGGTAGCGCTACCGGAATACCTGGACCTATTGCAATCGTTTGATTTTCAGGGAGAAAGAATTATTAACCTTGAAATGGAAACGGCCGCTATCTACGGGCTTTCCGAATTGCTCGGCCACCGGGCGCTGTCTATCAGCGCCATTCTGGCCAACCGGCCGCTGGGGCAATTCAGCCCAAATCCCGCCCGCACTGTGCGCCGTTTGCTGGAGCAGGTACTCGAGAAAATTTCACATGGGATTTAAGCAAAACGTTTTACTTTCACTGCGTTTTCAAAAACCTGTTAACTACAAATTCCACAATGATGAAATCGCTCCTATTATCCCTGAAAACCGCTCCATTCTCCCTGCTGATCGGACTTCTGATGGCAGCCTCCACGACAATGCTCCCTTCCTGCATGGCTCCTTTCGATGCCATGGGTACGGAAAACGTAAACAGCATTGCTACCAAATTGCCCGCACTCATGGGCAAAGCCACCGAGGCCTACACCAAACATGAAGCCGAGGTTACTTCCCTGACCAGCGATCTGGATAAAGCCGTTTCGCACGCCGCATCCATGAAAAAGAACAAGGAAGTGGCCGAATCCTGGCGCCTGCTGCAAACCGATCTGGTGGCGCCTTTCCTCGCACGCTGGAAGGACAAAGGAAAACTCGACAAGGATTTTATCAAGGAAGCCACCACTCAGGTGACCAAAAGTCTGGACGCCATTAAAAGAGCGGAAATGGCAAAAAAGAAATAAACTATTGAAAATCAATTATTTGAAAACACTCTAAAATCTCAATATCATGCCCGGTAAAGGTCAGGAAATTCAGGATGCGCTGGACGGATTGGACGACCAGATCACAACAATGGTCAGCGAGTTTGTCAAGCGCCGCCGCAAACATTACGAAGAAGCCGCCAAAAAACTGCACGCCAGCCTGAAAAAGGACATCCGCCGCTACGGCGAAATGCTGGAAGAAAAAAAGATCAACCGCGACGATTTCGAGATGCTCGTGCAGGGCCGCTGGACGCAGGTGAAAATTGAGCTGCTGTCGGAGTTGTCCGTTTCAAAAGCCAAGTTCGAGGATATCGCCGGCGAAATTTTGAAGATTACGTTTAAGACGTTGCTGGTAATTATATGACTGTTTGGTGTTTCGTGTATGGTGTTTGGGGCGCGTTGCTCTTGGCTATTTGAGGTATCATGTTCGTGTTTTGTGTATGGTGTTTCGGTTTGGGGAATATTGCCCCAGAATTGAGTATTAGCCAAGAGCAACGCGCCCCAAACACCACACACGAAACACCAAACACCCAGAAGGATGACATTTTGTCACCTTCTTTCCCAACTATCCCCTATCTTTGCGGCGCTTAAAGTCAACGCCACAAAATATGTACGATAGCAACCCGACCTTAGAGGGTATCAAAACCATCGACGAGGCCCGCCAGGGCGCCGTGTTGTTCAAGGAACACTGGCAGGAAAGCAGTGCGCCGGGCATTAAACGATTCTATATCGAGAGTTACGGCTGCGCGATGAACTTCAGCGATTCGGAAATCGTCGCCAGCATCCTCGGCGACGCCGGCTACTCGCCTACCCGCAACATCGAGGAAAGCGACCTGATCCTGATCAATACCTGCTCCATCCGCGAAAAAGCGGAGGAAACAGTGCGCAAACGCCTCCGCATTTTCGAAAAACTCAAAAAACAACGGCCCGATATGAAAGTCGGCGTACTCGGCTGCATGGCTGAACGCCTGAAAAAGCAGTGGCTGGAAGAGGAAAAACTCGTTGACCTCGTGGTCGGCCCCGACGCTTACCGCGACCTGCCTAACCTCATCGGCGGCGCCGAAGAAGGCAATCGCATGGTGAACGTGCTGCTCAGTCGCGACGAAACCTACGCAGATATCAGCCCCGTGCGCCTCGATAGCAACGGCATTTCCGCTTTCGTTTCCATTATGCGCGGCTGCGACAATATGTGTTCGTTCTGCGTGGTGCCGTTCACACGCGGCCGCGAACGCTCGCGCGACCCGTTCAGCGTCATCGCGGAGGTGAACGACCTGTACGCGCGTGGCTACAAGGAAGTTACCCTCCTGGGCCAGAATGTGGATTCCTACAAATGGGAAAACCCCGACACCGGCGAGCACGTCAACTTCGCCAACCTGCTGGAAATGACCGCTTTGGTGCATCCCGATATGCGCGTGCGCTTTAGCACCAGCCATCCGAAAGACATGACCGACGACGTTTTGTACGTCATGGCGGCCTATGAAAACATCTGCAAATACATCCACCTGCCGGTGCAGTCGGGCAACAGCCGTATACTGGAACTCATGAACCGCACCTACGACCAGGCCTGGTACATGAACCGCATCGAAGCCATCCGCCGCATCATGCCGGATTGCGCGGTGTCGAGCGACATCATCACGGGCTTCTGCTCCGAAACGGAAGAAGAGCACCAGGATACGCTGAACATGGTGGACTGGGCGAACTACACCATGTCCTACATGTTTTTTTATTCCGAGCGACCCGGTACGCTGGCCGCCCGCAAATACGCCGACGACATTCCGGAAGACGTCAAAAGACGCCGCCTGAGCGAGGTGATCCGCGTGCAAAACGCCGTCAGCCTGCGCCACAACCTGGCCGACATCGGAAAAATCACCAAGGTGCTGATCGAAGGCAATTCGCGGAAATCGGACCAGGATTTCAGCGGCCGCAACTCGCAGAATAAAATGGTGGTGTTTCCCAAAAAAGAGGGATACAAGCCGGGAGATTATGCGATGGTACGCGTGCGGGATACAACGAGCGCCACTTTGCTGGGAGAGATCGTATAGCCGATCCCCCGATCGGCTAAAAACCAACCGTTCCAATGAAAAACAACCGACGCCTTATAACCATTATCCTCATTGCCGCCGTCGTGGTGTATATTTTGCTGAGCATACCTGGAATCATCAAAACGGAAACCATTGTTACGGAGGAAACAATCGGGTATCGCACGGGGATAGAAATCCCGATGCTCTTGCTGATTGTAGGTTCGGTGGCGGTGCTGGCTTTTTTGATTTATAGGTTCCGGCCTGAACAATAAACTGGAAACGTAATGAACACCTATGGGTAACACGGCTTTCAAGCCGTCGGGAAAAGGCCATTTATGGCCGCTCTTGTATGAAAAAAAATTAACGGGCCCTCAAGGGCCCGTCTCCCGACGGCCTGAAGGCCGTGCTACCGGAGAAACGAACAAACCGCTCCAATGAAAAACAACCGACGCGTATTTTACATTGTCATTATTGCCGCAGCAGCAATCTACATTTTGCTCGGCATGCCGGGGATGATCAGAATGGAAACGTTTGTCGGAGAAAACGGGAGTGGATACAGTACGGGCATACAGATTCCGAAATTCTGGTTGATTGCCGGACCGGGGGTGCTGCTGGCGTTTTTGATTTACAGGTTTCAGAGAAATGATAAGCCAACAACATAATTATTAGAACTTGCAACAAGCAACCAAAATTGATATCCTCAATTTCCTTTCCAGGGAAAAATCTCAATTCGAATCTAGATTCAGGATTGCCAAAATTGGTTTGTTCGGTTCTTTCGCTCGTGGTGAAGAGTCTGAGGAAAGTGATATTGACATCATTGTCGAGTTTTTGCCAAACACTGAAAACCTCAGCGATATGAAGGCTTCATTAAAAGAAGCAATCAAAAATGCCTTTGATAGAGATGTAGACATTTGCCGCGAAAAATATCTTAAACCATACTACCGTAATCAAATCCTAAAATCTGCGATTTATGTCTGAAAAGGATGAGGCAAATCTGCTTGCGATTTTAGATGCCGCCGGAAAAATCCTGCGTTTTTCTCAGGAGTTTCATGGCGCAGATGAATTTTATAAGGATGAAAAATCCTTTGATGCGACAATGATGAATTTTGTAGTGGTGGGAGAGAGTGTTGCCAAACTAAGTGAAAAAATAATGGAATCAAACCCCCAAATACCTTGGCCTAAAATCAAAGGTCTCCGAAATATCGTGGCCCATGATTACTTCGGAATTGACGCAGAGGAGGTTTGGCAGATCATACAACATCATATTCCAGCGCTCATCAGCGATGTGGAAGAAATTTTAAGCAAATCAAGTGGCTAACAACCAGTTACAATCTATAAAAGCCCGTTTCGGGATCGTCGGCAATTCCCCCATGCTGGATGCCGCACTCGACACGGCCGTGCGCGTCGCCGCGACCGACCTCACCGTGCTCATCACGGGCGAGAGCGGCGTGGGCAAGGAAGCCTTTTCGAAGGTCATCCATGCCCTGAGCAGCCGCAAGCACAACGATTTTATTGCCATCAACTGCGGCGCCATACCGGAAGGCACCATCAACTCCGAACTGTTCGGGCACGAAAAAGGCTCCTTCACCGGCGCCATGGGCGACCGCAAGGGTTATTTTGAAACTGTCAACGGTGGCACCATTTTCCTCGACGAGATCGGTGAAATGCCGATGGACACCCAGGCTTACCTGCTCCGCGTACTGGAATCGGGCGAATTCATTCGTGTGGGGGCCAGCAAAAGCCAGCGGACGGACGTGCGCGTTATTGCTGCCACCAACGTGAACCTGGAAGAAGCCGTGCGCAAGGGGAAATTCCGCGAAGACCTGTTCTACCGCCTCAGTACCGTACCGATCCGGGTGCCGTCGCTGAAGGAGCGCCGCGAAGACATCCCCGTGCTGTTCCGCAAGTTCGCCTACGATTTTGCCGAAAAATACCGCATGCAGGCGATCCGCCTCGACGAGCGCGCCGAACTGGTGCTGGAAAACTACAACTGGCCGGGTAACATTCGCGAACTGAAAAACGTGGCCGAACAACTCAGTGTGCTTTCCGAAGACCGCTCGCTCACGGCCGATCAACTCCAGATCACCATGCCGCAGTTGTTCAACCGCAACCTGCCCGTGCTGGCCGGAAACCGCAACGGCAACGGCGGCGGCGAAAGTTTCCAGGAACGCGACATCCTGTACAAGGTGCTGTTCGATATGAAAAACGACCTCAATGACCTGAAGTCGCTCATTTACGAACTCGTGCGCAGCAACGACCTGCACATGCCCGACCTCGGCTCGGTACGTCAGTTGCAGCCTTCCTATTCCGGCAACGCCTCCTACCCTTCCCACGCCCCGGCTTTTGAAAACCAGGAGTATGGCAACGAGCGGGAGCAATTCTACAACAGCAACGAAAACGACCGCGTGAAACCGATCATCATCGAATCGGGCAAGTCGACGGGTAGTTTCGACAAAAGCGAGGAAGCAGATTCGCTGCTGGCTATGGACGAGATCGAAAAAGAGGCCATTCGCCGTGCCCTGAAAAAGTACAACGGCCGCCGGAAAGAAGCCGCCGAAGAACTCAAAATCAGCGAACGCACCCTGTACCGGAAGATCAAGCAGTACGATCTTTGAACCTTTCCTGTTAACAAATACAAAAAGGCGCCCGCCCCATACCGCGATGGTGGATATTTGCGCGTCCTAAGGTCTTGTCCGGTGCATGCTGCCCGGATTCACCTTTTCCATGCACCAAAACGATTCAAAAAGTCATTTCGGATGAAACGCATTTTTCTCTTTTCCCTTGCTGTTTTAATTTCTCTTTCCCAGGCCATTGCCAGCAACGGTCCGGGCTACAATATCCGCGTCAAACTGGATAATTATCCCGAAAAACAACTGGTGCTCGGGTTTTACTACGGCGAAAAAACCTATGTAAAAGACACGGTCGACGTGGGCCCCGACGGCTATTTTACTTTCACAGCCGACACCCTGCTGCCCTCCGGCGTTTACCTGCTGGTGACCAAACCCGACAACAACTTCATTCAATTTCTACTCCCGGCCACCGGCCAGCAGTTTACCGTACAGAGCGATGTGAAGGATTTTGTCAATAAAATGAAATTCAAAGGCTCCGACGACAACCAGCGGTTTTACGACTACCTGCAGTTTTTGGGTAAAATGCGCCCCGAAGCCGACAGCATGCGCGCCCAACTCGGCCGCGTCAAAAACAACCCCGCCGACTCGCTGAAAATCACCAATAAACTCGCAGACCTGGACAAACAGGTTAAAAAACTGCAAACGGACCTCATTACCAAGTATCCGGGCAGTATGACCGCCAAAATCGTGAAGGCTTCCCTGGAGCCCGAGCCGCCAATGTTCACTGGCGACGACAAAGAGATTAACCTGAAACGCTACTACTGGTACAAGGCGCATTTTTTCGACAATATCGAAATAGGCGACCCGAGTATGTTGCATGGTCCGGTGCTGCACAGCAAAATCGAGCAGTACGTCAACAAGGTAACGCCCCAGCACCCGGACAGCATCAACGTTTCCATCGACTACATCCTGTCGAAAATGGACCCCGCCGGGGAAAATTTCAAATACTACCTCATACATTTCCTGAACACCTACGCCAAGTCGAATATCGTGGGCATGGACGGCTGCTACGTGCACATTGTCAAGAAATACTACGCGACCAACCTGGCGCCGTGGACGAAAAAAGAGGACCTGGAAAAGATCGTAGACAACGCCAAGCGCCTCGAACCGATCCTGATCGGAAAAATTGCGCCGAATATTACGGTGTTCGACCGCAACAACCAGCCGCACAGCCTCTGGGATATAGACGCTGATTATACGGTGCTCTTCTTTTGGGCGCCCGATTGCGGCCACTGCAAAAAAGCCGCGCCGTTTATGGTTGATTTTGCCAAAGCCTACCAGAACCGCGGCGTAAAAGTATTCGCCGTTTGTACTGCCACCGGCGACAAAGGCGGCGAATGCTGGAAAGGCGCCGAGGAAAAAGGTTTCACCGACGATATTTTTATGAATATGTCGGACCCATACCTGCGCAGCCGCTACAAAACGTTGTACGACGTGCAAACGACCCCGCAGATCTTTATCCTCGACCGCAAACATGAGATTCTGATGAAACGCATCAGCGCGGAGGAACTCAATAAGGTGATGGACCAGGTGATGAAATTCCAGGAAGACAAGAAAAAAGCCAAAGGCTGATCGTTGATGGGGCGGCTTCGCCGCTCGTAGGAATAATGGCTACGCGGATTAGGCGGATTTACGCGGATCTTTGTGGCCTTACGGCCACTTCATTTTTTATTTTTTTAACCACCAAGGCACGAAGAACACAAAGCGTAGATTACACCATATAAGGAGTTGAATTTGGCCCTACGCTTCTTTATACTCGCTGTTGTGTAATCTACGCTTTGTGCTCTTCGTGCCTTGGTGGTTAAAAAAATAAAAAATGAAGTGGCCGTAAGGCCACAAAGATCCGCGTAAATCCGCCTAATCCGCGTAGCCATTATTCCTACGAGCGGCGAAGCCGACTCACCAAAAGCAAATCCACATGAAAACATACCTCACCGAAAAATACGACGTAGACCAACTCGCCCACGTCCTCGACGAGATCCCCATCTGGTCGGCGCCGTTCGGCCTGAAACTGCTCGATTGCGTCGAATACAAACGCGGGCTTACGGCACTCGATATCGGTTTCGGAATGGGTTTTCCCCTGACGGAACTGGCCATGCGGCTGGGCAATACTTCCACTGTGTACGGCATTGACCCCTGGAAATCCGGCATCGAACGAACGCGCACCAAACTGGAAACCTACCGGATCGGCAACGTAAAAATCATCGAAGCCGCAGCGGAATCCATCCCGCTGGATGACACCTCGATCGACCTGATCGTCAGCAACAACGGCATCAACAACGTGCAGGACATGGACCGCGTGCTTTCCGAATGCGCCCGTGTGCTGAAAAGCGGCGGACAATTCGTGCTCACGATGAACCTCGACAAAACGATGTTCGAGTTTTATGACACCTTGGAAAGTATCCTGTCGGAATTGAAACTGGAGCAGTCTATCGCCGCCCTGCACCGCCACATTTATGAAAAAAGGCGGCCGCTGGATGAAGTCATTGATGCACTCCGCATGGCAGGTTTCACGATAAAAGACCTCGAACACGATCAATTCAACTACAAATTTACGGATGGAACGGCCATGCTCCACCATTTCGTGATGCGCATGGCGTTCATGGATTCGTGGATCAAGATTTTGCCCGAAAACCGGGTGGAAGAGATTTTCGACCTGCTGGAAACGCGCCTGAACGAACAGGCCGCACGGCTTGGCAGGTTGCAACTGAGCGTGCCGTGGGTGGTAATCGATGCGGTACGCGATTGAATTTCAGCCAATGCCATGATCTCTGCGGGAAATTTTCTTCCTTTGTTGGAAGGTAAAAAATCTCCCTACATGGTTCGCAAAACAGACTCATTTCTTTCCTCCCTGCTCGTGCTGCTTTTCGTGGCCAACACGAATGCGCAGGCACAAAACACCCTTCCCCGCAGCACTCCGGAAGCCGAAGGTGTGTCTTCCAAAGGCATCATCGAATTTCTGGAAGCCGCCGGAAAAAGCAAACACGAACTCCACAGCATGATGGTGTTGCGGCACGGCAAAGTCATTGCCGAAGGCTGGTGGGCGCCATATCGGGCGGATTTGAAACACACGATGTATTCGTGCAGCAAAAGTTTTACGGCCACCGCCATAGGCCTTGCGGTGAGCGAGGGCCGCCTGACGGTGAACGACAAAGTGATTTCGTTTTTCCCCGACGATTTACCTGAAACAGTGAACCCTTACCTCGCCGAACTCCGCGTCCGCGATTTGCTCAGCATGTCGGTAGGCCAGGAACCCGACCCTACCCCGCTGATCCGCAATGCCGGGAACTGGGCGCGTGCATTTCTGGCAACGCCGATTTTGCACAAACCGGGCACCAAATTCCTGTATAACTCGCTGGCTACGTACATGTTATCTGCCATCGTGCAAAAGGTGACCGGCGAAAAAATAGTGGACTACCTGACGCCCAGGCTTTTTACGCCGCTGGGCATTTCCGGTATGGACTGGGAAATAGACCCGGAAGGCATCAACACCGGCGGCTGGGGATTGCGCATCAAAACGGAAGACATGGCCAGATTCGGGCAGATGTTCCTGCAAAAAGGCAAATGGAACGGCCAGCAGGTGCTGCCCGCAGCATGGGTGGAAGAAGCCTCGACCCTCAAAATCATCCAGCATCCGGAACTGCCGCAGGACAAAAAAGACCAGAGCGACTGGGAACAGGGCTACTGCTACCAGATGTGGCGCTGCCGCAACAACGCCTATCGCGGCGACGGCGCTTTCGGGCAATTCATCATCGTCATGCCCGACCAGGATGCGGTGATCGTGATGACGGCCGAAACCTCGGACATGCAGGACGAGTTCAACATGATCTGGAAATACCTGTACCCTGCCATTCAGAAAGATGCCCTGCCGGCGGATAAAAAAAGTGCCGCCACGCTGGTCAAAAAACTTTCTGCGCTGGCGCTCCCGGTTCCGGCAAAAAGCGCCGCTTCCGACCTGCAAAAAACGATTGCCGGAAAAACCTACAACGTTTCGCCCAATGAACAATTCATCCGCAGCATTGCTTTCAACTGGAAAGGTGAGCAATGCGAAGCGGCCCTTCAAATCGGCTCGGAAACGTTCACCCTGCCCTTCGGTTCGGGCAAATGGGCGTTCGGCGAAACTGCCAAACTCGGCCCTTCGCTGGTTGGCCTGGCCAAAAACCATTTTGCGGGCCTGCCGCCTTCCAAAATTGCCGGCGCTTACCGCTGGACCGGCAAAAACACCCTCGAACTTACCCTGCGCTACATCGACAGTCCGCACACCGAAACGTTCGTGTGCACCTTCGATCAAAACATGGTAAACGTGGATATTCAGAGCAGTTTTGACAAAAACAACGTAAAAAAAGTCAAAGGCACGCTGGCTTCCGTGGCCCCCACCCCGCCCCGTCTGATCATTCGCGGCGACGATATGGGATTTTCGCATTCCGGTAATGAAGCGCTGATCATATGCTACCGCGAGGGTATTGAAACGTCCATCGAGGTCATCGTGGCTTCGCCGTGGTTTCCGGAAGCCGTGCAAATGCTGAAAGATAATCCGGGCGTGGACGTAGGCGTGCACCTGGCGATCACCAGCGAATGGGACAATGTTAAATGGCGGCCGCTCACCGATTGTGCCAGCATTCGCAACGCCGACGGGTATTTTTTTCCGATGGTTTTCCCCAACGCCAATTACCCCGGACAGTCCATTTCCGAAAACAAATGGAAGATAGAAGATATCGAAAAGGAATTCCGGGCACAAATTGAAACGGCCCAGCGTACCATCCCGCGCATCAGTCACCTGTCGGCGCACATGGGCTGCACCAACCTGTCGGAAGAGGTAAAGGCGCTGTCCCGCAAACTGGCAGCCGAATACAACATCCCGCTCGAAGGGCGCGGCAACTATAAATGGCTGGGCTATGGCGGCGACCACAAGACGCTGGCGGAGAAAAAACAGAGTTTTATCAAAATGCTCCAGACCCTGGAACCCGGCCAGACGTATGTATTTGTGGACCACCCCGGTCTCGACGGTCCGGAATTGCAGGCCATTCACCACATCGGTTATGAAAATGTGGCGGCCGACCGGCAAGGCGTCACTGATTTGTTTACGGACAAAGAGATTCGGATGTTTATTGAAAAAAACGGGATTGAACTTGTGGGATTTGATGACTAAGATGTTGATGAGGGTTGATGAGGGTTGATAAGGTTGATGAGGGTTGATATTCATCGGCTCGGTAAAGCAAAGATTTTTCTTTTTTCGAGCCGATGAATATCAACCCTCATCAACCTTTATCAACCTTTATCAACCCTCATCAACCTTATCAACCCTCATCAACAATAAAAAAACTCCTTCTCAACAACTCAACTTCCTAAACATCCTCCACCCAATGACTATCGGACTTCTCGGATACGGAAAAATGGGCAAAGCCATCGAGCAGATTGCCCGGGCGCAGGGCATCGACATCGCGTGGCGTATCTCCCGCGAAAACCGGTCCGACCTGAATACGGAAATGCTGCAACAGGCAGACGTAGTGATCGAATTCAGTCGCCCCGAAGCGGCTTTCGACAACGTGATGTTGTGCCTGCGGGCGGGTGTTCCGGTGATTTCGGGCACTACCGGCTGGAGTGAAAAACTCGCCGAAGCCCAGCATTTTTGTAAGGAAAACAAGGGTGCGCTGCTGTGGGCATCTAATTTCAGCGTGGGGGTAAATCTGTTTTTTGCGCTCAATCGCTACCTGGCAAAATTGATGCAAACGCGTCCGGAATACCAGCCCTCACTCACGGAAACGCACCACATTCACAAACTCGACGCACCGAGCGGTACGGCCTTAACCCTTGTAAATGAATTGATTGCAAGCAACGACCGCGCCACCGGCTGGGCGCTGTTGCCTGCAGTTCCGGATGCCGGAGCAGTGCCGGTAACGGCGGTGCGCGAAGGCGAGGTGCCCGGCACGCACCTGGTGCGCTGGGCTAGTGAGGTCGATGAAATTACCATCGAACACAAAGCACATTCCCGTACGGGTTTCGCCGGCGGCGCCGTGCTGGCCGCACAATGGCTGAATGGCAAAACCGGTTGTTTCACGATGGCCGACGTGCTGGGACTAGCGGGAATTTGAATACTTTTGCAGAGAGATGAGGATTTGAGGATTCGAGGATTCGAACTCAGCGACTCAAATACTCGCATCCTCAAATACTCAAATACTCGCATCCTTAAATCTTCATCTCCTCAAATCCTCATCCTCCTTCCCCCAAACACACAAACGTCCATGAAATCCATCGTCAAACTCAGCAACGCGAATATCTGCCAGCAGGACGACAGCATCATTCTGCAAAACATCAGCCTGCACATCGGGGAAGGGGAATTTACCTACCTGATCGGAAAAACCGGCAGTGGCAAGTCGAGCCTGCTGAAAACCATTTATGCCGCCCTGCCGCTGACGACCGGGCATGGAGAAGTAGCAGGATTCGACCTGAAAGACATCAGCCGCAAAAACGTGCACCTGCTGCGCCGCAAACTGGGGATCGTATTCCAGGATTTCAATCTGCTGACCGACCGGAATGTTGCGGAAAACCTGTTGTTCGTATTGCGCGCGACGGGCTGGACCGACGAAGAGGAAATGAACAAACGTATGCTGGAGGTGCTCACGGAAGTAGGCTTGCTGACCAAACAGACAGCCATGCCCTACGAACTTTCGGGCGGCGAGCAGCAGCGTGTGGTGATCGCCCGGGCCTTGCTGAACAAACCCATGTTGCTCCTGGCCGACGAACCGACCGGCAACCTCGACCCCGAAACAAGCGACGACGTGCTGACGCTCCTGCGCAACCTTGCCAAACAGCACAATACTGCCGTGCTGTGCGCAACGCACGATTATCGGATTTTACAGAATTTCCCGGCCCGCATCATTCGGGTGCAGCAGAGCAAACTCATCGACGACGAGGGTATTACAATTCGATAGTTTCTTCCGGTTTCGGCACTTCCAGCCGGGCCAGTTTGGCTGCCATACGTTGTTCGAGCCGGGTAGCCGAGGTTTTACGGTGTGTGGTGTACGGCCTGAAACCGGACGTAAAAATATCGGATTTGAACTGCAGGTTGTTTTCCAGAAAATCGGCTACCTCGCCCAGAAAGTGAAGCACAATGGCTTCCTTTTCCCGCACCGCTTCCGTGCGCAATTTTCGCTTCAGGTTCGAATCAGCCAGCACACTGCGCAGGGCAATATTGGCTGCATTCAGCCTTTCCAGAATAAAGGTTGCCTTGGAGGCATGTGTTTGCGCCTGCGTATTGCGCAGTACGCGTTCGCTGAATACCGCGAGGTTATCCCCGTGTAGAAACAGGAACTGGCGGTCGACTTTTAATTTGGCATTCATGGTCAGGACTAATTTGGTAGTTGCAAGATAAACGAAGCGATTTTATATTTTCACCGTAAATCAAAAAAATATTTTTCATAAACTTTATTATCCGTTTTATTATTGGCACAAATAGATATTTTACAAGTATTTAAATAACATATGCATGTCTTAAACAGGGGTACAGCAATTATCGATCCAAAACTTTCGCAGTAAAAAAAACTAAGATGCCGCACGGAAAATCGAATTCGCCTTACTTTTGAGCGCCCCATTCATTTCGCTTAACCATTTACTTACATATTCGATGAACCTACACGAATACCAGGGCAAAGAATTGCTCAAATCATACGGCGTAAAAATCCAGGAAGGCATCGTCGCCTACAATGCGCAGGAAGCCGTTGAGGCAGCCAAAAAAATGAAAGAACTGTACAATTCCGGCTGGTGCGTGGTGAAAGCCCAGGTACACGCAGGTGGTCGCGGTAAAGGCGGCGGCGTGAAACTTGCGAAAAGCCCCGAACAGGCCGGCGAATTCGCACAGGCTATGATCGGCATGCACCTGATAACGCCCCAAACCTCTGCCGAAGGCAAACTGGTGCGTAAGGTGCTGGTAGCACAGGACGTGTTTTACCCGGGCGCCAGCGATCCCAAAGAGTTCTATATCAGCATTTTAACCGACCGGGCTTCGGGAAGCAATGTGATCATCTATTCGCCCGACGGCGGTATGGACATTGAAAAAGTAGCTGAAGAAACGCCGGAACGTGTATTTACCGAACACATCGATCCGCTGATCGGTCTGCGTGGTTTTCAGGCGCAGAAAGTAGCGTTCAACTTCGGATTGAGCGGACAGGCATTCAAGGAAATGGTCGATTTCGTACAAAAACTGTACGCCGCTTTTGTGGGCGCCGACGCGAGTCTGTTCGAAATCAACCCCTGTCTCAAAACTTCCGACGACCGCATCATCGCCGTAGACGCCAAGGTGACACTCGACGACAACGCTTTGTACCGCCATAAAGACCTGGAAGCACTCCGCGATACCGACGAGGAAGACCCCGCCGACGTGGAGGCGCAGCAATACGACCTCAACTACGTTAAACTCGATGGCAACGTGGGCTGTATGGTGAACGGCGCAGGCCTGGCCATGGCTACCATGGACCTGATCAAACTTTCGGGTGGCGAACCGGCCAACTTCCTCGACGTAGGTGGTACCGCCGATGCGCAACGCGTGGAAAACGCCATGCGCTTCATCCTGAAAGATCCGAATGTAAAAGCCATTCTGATTAACATCTTCGGCGGCATCGTGCGCTGCGACCGCGTGGCACAGGGTGTAGTGGACGCTTACAAGGCTATCGGACAAATTCCGGTTCCGGTCATCGTTCGCCTGCAAGGCACCAATGCCGACATCGCCAAAAAGATCATCGACGAATCCGGCCTCGAAGTTATGGGCGCCGTGGAATTCCAGGAAGCGGCTGATCTGGTAGCGAAGGTGTTGCAGAAGTAGTTATTCGTTATCAGTTATCAGTTATTAGTTATTAGTTATCAGGGTGGTAGGGGTACGTTACAACCAAAATCTGGCCGCACAAAAAGTGATGCTATACTTTGGTTGTAACGTACCCCTACCACCCTGATAACTAATAACTGATAACCGATAACTAAACCAACTTCAACCCATAAAAAATCACCCAGCCGAACGCCAGCGCCGTCGTGGCGATCACCACGCCGCGCATCGCCAGATCCCATCTGCGGCGACGAAACAGGTTGAGCAAAGGCAGATTGACGGCGATAGCCACTACTGCCAGGGTGCGCTCGCGGAAATTGGTTGAAAAGCCTTTGTCGCTCACCCATCCCAGTTTTTCCATAATGCTGAATATCTGATAGAGCAGCACAAAACTCAGGACGGGTAGTAAAATGCCCGTAATGAGGCCAAACCAGATGTTATTTCGTTTTTCCATGTAGGTATTCCAGTGTTTAAGAATTTTCCGGCAAAGTGGTGGTAAAGGGTTTAGTGTTTAGTGTTTCGGAAGTGATGGATTGTCAACCCTAAACACGAAACACCAAACACACTAAATGCGCTCCAGCGGTTTCAGACTGCCCATTGCCTTGTAATTGGTCAGGTCGTGCATGGAAGGTACGATGGAGATAAAACCGTTTTGAAGGGCCAGAATATCGGTATCATCCGCCTCGTCGGTATTAACAAATTGTCCGCTCAGCCAGTAATACGGATGCCCGGACGGGTCGCGGCCTTCCACAAATTTTTCTACCCAGCGCCCATCCGCCTGCCGGCAGATACGCATGCCCTTTAATTTATCTGAGGGCAATTTTGGGATATTAACATTCAATAAGTTGCCTGATTCGAATGGATATTTCAAAACATACTGCATGATTTTTCGAATCCAGGGGGTCGCGGGCTCAAAATCCGCATCGAAACTGAAATCGTCCAGCGAGAACCCGATGCTTCTGATGTTCTCCAACGCCGCTTCCATAGCGGCCGATAGTGTACCGGAATAGAGAATATTGATGCTGGCATTGCTTCCGTGGTTGATTCCCGACACGCACAGGTCGATGGTACGGTTTTTTAGTACCACGTGTTTGGCGAGTTTCACACAATCTACAGGCGTGCCGGAACATTCCCAGGCTTCGATACCTTCGAACACGTTGACTTTTTTCAGGCGCAGCGGATCGTGGATGGTGATTCCGTGGCCTTTGCCGCTTTGCGGCGAATCGGGAGCGACCACCACAACCTCTCCCATTTCGGAAGCGATTGCTACCAACTTGCGAATGCCGGGTGCGATGATGCCGTCATCATTGGTTACTAAAATCAAAGGTTTTGTCATCGGGCAAAAATAAGTGTTTGGTGTTTTGTTTTTAGTGTTTGAAGGGTTAAAGGTTTTCAGGTGCTGTTTTCAGTAGCAAATACGAAACACCAAAAATGAAACACATCCACGTATCTTTTCCGACACAATTTGCGTTATCGCAGTAGTTAAAAATTATGAAAATCCGCAGGATCGGTACTTCTTTGCAGAGATTTTTAATATAGTTCTGATTTTCAGGCGGTTAATTCCTCATTTTAGCATAACCTTGCAGAAATATCTAATGCTCAACTAAAAGAAAATAACCCGATTACTGATAAGAAGAAACCCTTCTCTTCACCAAACAGTCTGTTTATGAAAAGCCTTTTTCAGTTCATCCTTTTATTATTGTGCACCTTCCGCCTTTCGGCCCAGGCTCCTACCAACACGCCGATTTTCCTGTTGTTTACGCAGGATTGTATGGACCAGTTGGAATACCGTTATACCTATAGCGGCGCCGGTGTGCTCACCTATTCCGTACACCCCAACAGCAATGAACAGTTTTTACTGAAAGCAGGGAACGAAGGTATTACCTCTCCTACCCTCCCCAAGGGTGCCGTCACCTGTCGCGGATTTACGATGAACGCTGCGTTCACCGATGCCATCAATCAACTAAAACGTCAGGTATACGTGGTGCATCAAACGCCTTCCGGATACCTTCAGATGCCTATCATCGAAGCCATTCAGGTAACGCGCAACGGCGCATTTTACCTGTTTAAAGCGCCTGCGTATTCTTTTGCGCTGGACAGCACCAAACTGGTGGGCTCCGTTAACCTGGGCACTGCCAATTCCGGCTCCTATATCTATCTCTCCGGCGTAAAATCCCGCGAATGCCGCCGCGAATATTCTTTCCGCCGCGAACCCGTTCAAACCGGAATGGAACATGCCGATTTCGATTTTATCCCGGGAATAGGTATCACCAGCGACCGCTCGGGTCTTACGGCCTCCGAAGCGGAGGGAAATACCCGGCGTCTGGTAAAGATGAACGGTATGGCTTTTGATGATTACCTGACTGCCACTTGCAAAGGCACCAGCGTACCGCCTTCGACGCTGCCTCAATACGCGCCGGAGTTCGGATACGGCAACCCCAACCCCAATCCTTCCACGATCAGTGAACCCAACAAGGAAGAATATTCCGCAGCCACTTCCAACACCAATACACCCGCAGGCCCGCCGCCCGGTCTGATCAGTTGCCCTCAGCAACCCGGCTACGGTTACCACATCGTGCAACCGAAAGAAACACTGGCAGCCATTGCACGCACTTACAATGTGAACATTAAAACCATTCAAAAATGGAACGGCATTGAAAATGCCAACCATATTGAAATTTGCCAGAAAGTGTGGGTAACGAAACCGCCGGCCAATACCATAGTGGCCAAAGGTGTTGATAAAGTCGTCAAACCGAAGGCTCCCGAAGGCTCCACCGTAAACAGCCAGAAAATCTACTGGAACCAGCCCGGCACTCCGGCTGCCTACTCTACGCCCACTACCGGTGCGAATGTAACCTATCTGCCTACGCAACCGGCGCAGTACAGCACGACGACGACCAATCCTTATTATTTCACGCAACCGCAGGCACAACCACAGCCCATCGCCAGCAACGCAGTACGCCCGACGGTGCATGTTGTTCAAAAAGGTGAATCCGTGTACAGCATTTCCAAGCGTTATGCCTGTGCGGAAGAATGTGTGCGCCGCGCCAACGGCATGCCCCTGGAAGGAAACGTTGCCCTGCAGATCAACCAGCAAATAATCATTCCGGAATGCAGTTGCCAGACGACAACTACAACCCCTGCTGCATCAGGCTACCAGCCCAATCCTGCCATCCTTACCAATCCCGGTTATGGCAATGTGCTGACACCGGCAGGTAACCCGAATGCCGTGGCGCCTGCAACCTATTCGACGCCGAACTATGCAAATCCCGATCCGACTTACCTGACCAACCCGACGGAGCCGTTCTCCGAAACTTCGGTGCTGGGCAACAATCAACAGTCGAAGGGCATAAACAATACGACACCAAACGCAACACAGTTGCAGACGCCTGCTGCCGCTTATTTCCAGGAGTATGTGGTCAAACAGGGCGATACGCTGGGTTCCATTGCGGCTAAATTCAAGGTGAGTTCCGCTGAACTGGTACAGGTGAATTCGCTGGAAGCCAACGAAACGATGATGCCGGGCAAACGGCTGCTGATACCGAGAACGAACTGATTTTTCGGCGTTCTGACATACAAAAGCCAAGGGTAGTGTGTCATCCTTAGTGCAGCGAAGGATCTATCATTTTTCTGTTCGTTCAGGTAAAACTAGATCCTTCGCTGCACTGCAGGATGACACGCTGCCCTTGGCTTTTTTATGAAATCTGGCAATAACTCTTTTAAGTAAAGAGGCTCCAACACCATAACCAAGCCTGTATTCACCTTGCCATCTACCCTAAAACAGTTAAGTTCAGTCCTTTCTGACTGAGCCGCACAATTGACCGGACACATTGGCGTTAAGGAAACAACCTCTTAAGAAACCCCGTGATTACCTTGTTTTAATCCGCCTGTAACTATCCAAAAGAGTGTCTTCCAACCCGATGTCAAACGTACGTATTCACCATACGCCGGAAGCAGCGCATTGTGCCGATAAAAGCATCTAAACATTTAAAAATGTTTTGTTGCGGTCAGCACGATACGTTGCTTTCGCTTTTTTGAGTATTTGAGGATTCGAGTATTTGAGGATTCGATTCAAATACTCACATCCTCAAATTCTAATCCCCTCGCTTTAATCCATTTCTTCAATTCTTAACTACCGATTTACATGGTAAAAAGAGCACTACTCCTGCCTTTGGTGCTTTGCGTTGCCTTTCAACTGCAAGCACAACTTCCAACACCCTGCGGAACCGGCTCCC
>JAKQJD010000585.1 GCA_029561355.1 Bacteroidota bacterium
CCTCCTGTTTAATGAAAGTAGCGGTCGTAGGCGCCACAGGCCTGGTAGGCACCAAGATGTTGCAAGTGCTCGAAGAGCGTAATTTCCCGATCTCCAAGTTGTTTTTAGTCGCCAGCGAACGCTCCGTTGGAAAAACCCTGAAATTTCGCGGCAAACGGTACAAGATCATCAGCATGGATGCCGCTGTGGGCAAAAAGCCCGATGTGGCTATATTTTCTGCGGGCGGTACCGTCTCCAAGGAATGGGCACCGCGTTTTGCTGAAAAAGGTACGGTGGTCATCGACAATTCCTCTGCGTGGCGCATGGATCCGGATAAAAAACTCATCGTTCCGGAGGTAAACGCCAACGTGTTGACCAAAAAAGATAAAATAATTGCTAACCCCAACTGCTCCACCATTCAGATGGTGGTGGCGCTCAAACCCCTGCACGACCGCTACCAGATCAAACGGGTTGTCGTCAGCACTTACCAGTCTGTCACCGGCACCGGCGTAAAAGCCGTCAACCAGTTGATGAACGAGCGCAAGGGTAAAAAAGGCGAAAACGCTTATCCTTACCAGATCGACCTGAATCTGCTGCCGCATATCGACATGTTCACCGAAAACGGCTACACGAAGGAGGAAATGAAAATGGTCAACGAGACCAAAAAGATCATGGGCGACGACTCGATCCGCGTAACGGCTACGACCGTACGGGTGCCGGTGATCGGCGGCCACTCCGAAGCGATCAACGTAGAGTTCGCACACGATTTCGACCTCGACGAAGTGCGCAACATCCTGGCTTCCGCGCCGGGCGTGGTGCTTACCGACAATCCGGCCGAACTCCAGTATCCCATGCCGCTGTTTGCGCACGACAAGGACGACGTTTTCGTCGGTCGCCTGCGCCGCGATGAAAGTCAGCCCAACACCCTGAATATGTGGGTGGTATCCGATAATTTGCGCAAAGGAGCGGCCACGAATGCCGTTCAGATCGCCGAGTATCTGCTCGAAAAAGGGATTTTAAAATTAAAAGTAAAAAAAGCGGAAGCAGCACTCTAATTTTGCTTCCGCATTCGGATCATGGCGGCGGACGAACGACAGACGGCGACCCCCACCCCACGACCGGATTAAACACAAGCGTTTACCGTCTGTCGTCACAATTGTCAATTGTAAAGTAAGTCATGAAGAACAAAGTTGTCGTTTGGGGCACCAATGCAGAGAACGAAAAGGTACTGATCGCACTCGAATTGCAGGCTGAAGCCAACAAAGTGATGCTCTACACATTTCCGGAAGCCATCGCTCCCGAAGAATTCGTCAATAAAATGATGAACGAATGGCGCGACGGGAAACCCGTGGATTTCCCCGAAGGCTATAGCAGCCTGGAACGGGAGTTAAGCGTCACAGACAGCCTGTTGCCCGACAACCTGAAGGTAGAACGAGGCGACCTGATCCAGCGTGCGCAAACCGAATGGCATTTCGCTGTGCTGTCCGCCAAACTGCACACGGTTTATCAGCAGGAACTGGCCGATTTCAAGGAAAAAGTACAGGCACTCAGCTCCTACGACAATAAATTGTGGGACAGCCTCAAAACCTTCTGGGACAAGGTGCAAAGCCAGTCGCGGGAACGCAACCTGTTCCGCGAACACGCCGACCACCTGCGCGACAATATCAACGCCTTGTTCGACGATCTCAAAAAAATGCGCTCCCAGGTGCAAAGCGAGTTCATGGAGAGTTCCAAAGGTGTATATGAGGAATTCACCAAAGCCCTCGACGACATCGATGCCCGCATTACTGCCGGCGGCGCCAAACTCAACAGCGTTTTTGAAGACCTCAAACAAATGCAGCGCCGCTACCGCGATGCCCGCATGAGCAATGAGCACCGCAACCAGTTGTGGGACCGTCTCGACGGGGCTTTCAAAAAAGCCAAGGAACGCAAATTCGGCCCTAGCGCAAACGAAGGATCCATTGCCGACCGTCACGAGAGCCGCATGAAAGGCCTCAATGAAGCGATCAAACGTATGGAAGACAGCGTTCGCCGTGATGAAGAAGACCTGCAATTCCAGCAAAAAAAGGTCAACACAACCGAAGGTCAACTGGAAGCGCAAATCCGAATGGCCAAAATCAAAATGATCGAGGAACGCCTTTCTTCCAAACGCGATAAACTGGCCGAAATGAACCAGACGCGCCTCGACGTGGAGCGCCAGATCAGCAACGCCAAGGATAAAGAAGCGAAACGCGCCGAAAAAGAAGTGGAGAAACAAAAACTCGATGCTGCCAAAGAAGCAGCCAAATCGGAAATCGCCGCTTCTATTAAAACCAAGTCGGAAAAAGAAGATTCGCTGTTCGAAGCAGCCTCCAACGTGATCGGCGATTTGCTGATGGATGCCCTCGACACCGCAAAAGCAGTTGCCAGCGTAGTGGCGGACAAGGCTGAAGAAGCCTACGAAAAGGCGAAAGACCAGGCCGGCGATGCCTACGAAAAAGCGGCTGAAAAAGCCGAAGTAGTAGCCGAAAAGGCCGGCGAGGCATATGAAAAGGCGAAGGACAGGGCCGCCGAAGTAATCGAGCAGGCTTCCGACAAAGCCGGCGAAGCCTATGAAAAAGCCGCCGAAAAAGCCGGAGAAATGGCTGAAAAGGCTGGTGAAGCATACGAAAAAGCGAAGGATACGGCTGCCGTGGTAATCGAGCAGGCTTCCGACAAAGCCGAAGACCTCTACGATAAAGCAAAGGACACAGCCGCAGATGTTGTAGAATCCGTTAAAAGCAAAGCCAAAGCCGCTACCGAAAAAGCGGAAGACGTTGCAGAAGAGGTGACCGAAAAGGCGGAAGAAGTCGCTACAGCCACACTGGAATCGACCGAAGCGGATACTACTCCGGGCGATGAAAAGAAAGACTACATCATCGACGACGTGGTTCATAAAGAAGAACCCGCTACCCACCATGACACTCCAGGGACACAAGGTCTGGAATCTACCGAAGGGGACAGCACTGCTTCGACGGAAGAGGATAAAAAAGATGACGATTCTTCTAAAGCCTGAATTCGTTTGAATCAGGATTTGAAGGATTAAAAAGGACAAAAAAGGATGGCCGGGATTGGGTTGCACCAATTCCGGCCATCCTTTTTTGTCCTTTTTAATCCTTCAAATCCTGATTCAACTTTTTCTAACCGCCTCGACGCCGCGCGCATTCAGACAATCCGCTGCTGTGAGCCCGCCTTTCCGGGCCGTAAACACCCCGTACCGCAAGTCGTGAATACCGTCCTTGCTGTGTGCATCGGGGTTGATGCTGATGGAGATACCCCTGCGCACGGCTTCCTGGATCAAAGTCCAGTCGATATCGAGGCGGTAAGGGTTGGCGTTGAGTTCTACCGCCACCTTGTGTTTGGCACAGGCGTCCAGAATGACGTCCCAGTCGAGCGGATAACCTTCGCGGCTGAGCAGCAAGCGTCCTGTCGGGTGGCCTAAAATAGTGGTGTACGGATTTTCGACCGCCCGCAGCACCCGTTCCGTGGCTTTTTCCTTCGACATTTTCAGGTTGGTGTGCACCGAAGCGATCACAAAATCGAGTTGTTCCAGGATTTCCGACGGGTAATCCAGCGAACCGTCGTTCAGAATATCGCTTTCGATACCTTTCAGGATGCGAAACGGCGCCAGTTCGGCATTCAGTTGGTCAATCTCCGCCATTTGTGCCAGCAGCCGGTCGGGTTTCAGGCCGTTGGCATAAAAAGCGGCCTGGCTGTGGTCGGTGATACCGATGTAATCGTATCCCATGGAGCGGGTGTACTCGCACATTTCCCGGAGGCTATGCAAACCGTCGCTCCAGGTGGTGTGCACGTGCAAAACCCCTTTAATATCTTGTTCTTCAATGAGTTGTGGCAACTGACGCAGTTTTGCCGGTTCCAGGTGCCGGCCGTCTTCACGTAGTTCGGGGGCTACGAAAGCCATATTTGCACGTTCGAACACTTCGTATTCGCTGCGCAGGTTTTTAAACGACAAGCCCGGCGTAGCCGCCACGAAGGCATCCAGAAAAGCCGCGCTGCCCGTATGCTGAAACAACTTCGAACCGAACTCCTCGGCCATACAACGGTGAATGGTCACCAGGGTGTTGTTCTGCAGGCGCACCTCGAAGCGAAGGGTTGTTTCCGCTTTTTCCACGGTCAGTACTGTACCGTCGAAGGCCGAACTGAGTTCGCCGTTGTAGCCGACCAGAATTTCAATGTGTTCCACTACGGAACAACGCCGGCGCAGTTCGCCGACAGGTGCAACAAAAGCGCCGGGTATTTTGCCGGAGATCCAGACACACACGAAATCTGCGACTTCTTCCGCCACATCGAGGTGGAGTTTGTCGCGGCTGCGGAAAAAATACTCCAGTTTCTGCCGCAGGTCTTCCTGTGTTTTCAGACCGAAGCCCTTGAATTCGATCAGGCGGTTTTCATTGCAGGCATACCAGAGTTCACCCACCGTTTCCACACCCATTTCTTTCCATACCACGCGCACCTTTTTAGGGCCGAAACCATTGACTTCCAGCATTTCCACCACACCGGGCGGCGTTTCGCCGCGGTATTTTTCCAGCGTCGACATTTTACCACCGCCGATCAGTTCGCGGATTTTTCCGGCAATGGCCGGGCCGACACCTTTGATGCCCTTGATCTCGGGGTCCGTCATATCCGCCAGCGGCCGGTCGAGTTTGCGCAGGGTCAGGTAGGCATTTCGATACGACTTGACACGGAAATCATCCTCTTCATGGAGTTCCATGAGGTTGGCCAGTTCGTCGAAGGCGTTGGCGATTTGTTTGTTTGTCATGATGGTAGAGATGGTGGATACGTTGGTTTATGGGTTGATGGTTTATGGTTTATGGGTTTATTGGTTTATGGGTTTATGGGTTTATAGGTTTATGGGTTTATTGTTGATGAGGGTTGATAAGGTTGATGAGGGTTGATATTCGGCGGCTCGTTGAATGAGATAATCTTTGTTTACCGGGTGGCTGAATATCAACCCTCATCAACCTTATCAACCCTCATCAACAATAAACCCATAAACCTATAAACTCATAAACCAATAAACCCATAAACCCATAAACCCATAACCTACCTAACATACAGCAGCCACGCAAAAGCGCCGATCCAGGCCAAAAGTACTAATTGTAAAAAAAGATCGCGCAATAAAGCGCGGGTTGGCGACTCCGTTTTATTAAAAACCAGGGTCAGTTGCAGGTAGCGCAGGATGCCTAGGATGACAAAAAAAGCGGTGAAATAAATGCGGTCGCTACCGATGCGCCCGGTCACTTCCGGCGAAAAACAATACATCAGGTACGACACGATGGCAACGGTGGAACACACCGTGATGCTCACGTCGAGAAACGGCAGGTTGTAGCCTTCCAGCGCCTTGCGAAAGTTGTTTTCGCCCATGGCAATCACGTATTCGCCGCGTCGTTTGGCGAGCCCCAGAATCAGCGCCAGCAGGAAAGTGAGCACAATGAGCCACTGTGATACTGCAACGCCCGTCACCGCACCGCCGGCAAAAACCCGCAGTAAAAACCCCACGCCGATCAGCGACACATCGATAAGTGCGATGTGTTTGAGTGAAAACGAATAAAACAGGTTGACAAAAAAGTACAACAGGCTGAATCCCAGCATATAAAGACTCAGATACGCCGCCAACCCCGTTGCCAGCACAAGCAGAATGACCAGAATCACGATGGCTTGCGGGATGCTGATCGCGCCGCTGGCAATGGGCCGTCTGTTCTTGTCGGGGTGGTTGCGGTCCTGCGGAGCATCCACCATATCATTTAAAACGTACACCGCCGAAGCGATCAGGCAAAATGCCACAAACCCCAGCACCGCATTGCGCATAATGGCAGGATCGTTCAGCCGGGCGGCAAAAAACGCCGGGATAAAGATGAACAGGTTTTTAACCCAGTGCTCAGGTCGTAAAAGCGTAAAAATCTGACGGGGAGACATAATGGCAAAGGTAGTACACGCTTTACAAAACCGCCATGGCCTGTTCCAAATCTTCCCACAACCAGTCGGCATCTTCCAGGCCGATGTAAAAACGCACAAACGTCCACGGCGCTTCCGGAACCGGCCTGCCGGGAATATTGTAAAAACCGATGGTCGGAATGATCAGCGACTCGTGGCCGCCCCAACTCACGGCCATCAAAAAACGCCGGAGCCGGTGAATGAACGCTTCCATTTTTTCCATCGAATCGGTGCGGAACTGCACGGAAAACAGCCCGCCGCAGCCCCGCATCTGCCGTTGCGCCAGTTCCCGCTGCGGGAAACTGTGGTGAAACGGATACCAGATGCGTTCCACTTTCGGGTGGTTTTCGAGCCGGGCTATCAGCATCTGCGCACTTTCGCTACTGCGCTGCACGCGTAAGGGCAATGTGCGCAGGCCGCGGATCACCAACGCGGCATCATGCGGACCCAGCGCAGCGCCAATGGTCATGAGTTCGGAGGTGAATATTTTTTGTACCATTTCCCTGGAGGCGCACAAAACACCCACCACCACGTCGGAGTGCCCGTTGAGGTATTTGGTGCCCGAATGCAGCACGATATCGATGCCGAAAGCAGCCGGGTTCTGGTACAGCGGCGAACTGTAGGAATTGTCGATCATCGAAACCAGTCCATGTTCTTTGGCCAGCGCGGCGCAGGCCGCCAGATCCTGGCATTCGAAAGTCATGGTATTCGGGCTTTCGAGGTACAGCACCCGCGTATTCGGCCGGATGGCAGCGCGGATGTTTTCGATATCCGTTCCGTCGACGAACGTGTGCTCCACGCCGAACCGCGCCAGGAATTTGCGCAGCAGGGCCGACGTCCACGAATACGCCATTTCCTGGCAAACGACGTGGTCGCCTGCCTGCACGTTGCCGATTACCGCCGCCGCGATGGCTGCCGCACCGCTGGAAAACACCAGCGCATCTTCCGTTCCTTCCAGCGCTGCCAGTTTTTTCCGCAAAATTTCCACCGTCGGGTTGTTGCCGCGGGTGTAGGTATGGCTGTGCAGTTCGTCGGCAAATGAAGCCCGGAAAGTATCGAGATCGGGAAAAACGAAATTGCTGCTTTGTATGACCGGCGGCGATACGGCGTTGAAATATTGTTCGCGTTCTTCGCCGAGATGGTTGAGGATGTGGCTGAGTGATTCCATCGTTGTCTGTTATCCGTTATTTCAGAACAGGTTTCTGCACTAAAAGCGGCCAAAAGTACGCGCCCGGATCATGGAATAAAAGACAATATCAGTCATTATATCAGCAACCACCCCAGACAATCGCCGCAAAAACGAGTTTGCCGGAAGTGCTCAATTCAAAACGCAGCGGTTCTTTGAGATCGGTAG
>JAKQJD010000586.1 GCA_029561355.1 Bacteroidota bacterium
CACACGTAGAGTAATTTACCACATAGGCACATAGAACACATAGCATGGCGTACTCTACAGGCTATTTGTTCTATGTGCCTATGTGTTTAAAAAAAATGTCACGCAATGACACCTACACACCCCTAAGCAAAGGTCAGCGACCGCGCACAAAAAACCTACATTCGATCTCCGAAGTTTCACACACCTAAATATCTGCCTGCCATGCCAACTACCCACCCGCGCCGCCAATTCCTGAAAAACACCGCTCTGGGCCTTCCGTTGCTCACTTCCCTGCCTTTTGCCGCAGCGCAACAGTCCGCACCCGAAGCCGCCAAACTCAAAATCGTCTGCGTCGGCGGCCACCCCGACGACCCGGAAAGCGGTTGCGGCGGCACCCTGATCCTGCTGGCCCGGGCCGGCCACGAGGTTAGCATCGTGTACCTCACCACCGGAGAAGCGGGCATCGAAGGTAAAACGCATGCCGAAGCGGCCGCTATCCGTCGGCAGGAAGCGATCGATGCCTGTGCCGTGATCGGCGCCAAACCCGTTTTCGCCGGACAAATCGACGGCGCCACTATCGCCAACAATGAATGGATGCAAACCATGCAACGCCTGATCGAAGCCGAAAAGCCGGATATCGTGTTCACGCACTGGCCTATGGACGCTCACAAGGACCACCAGATCGCCAGCCTGCTCACCCAGCAGGTATGGATGCGCATGCAACATCCTTTCGCTTTGTATTTCTACGAAGCCTGTCCGGGCGAACAAACGATGTGCTTCCGCCCGACGGATTACATGGACATCACCGAAGTGCAGGAACTCAAACGAAAAGCGGTTTTTTGCCACCTCAGCCAGGCTCCGCAGGACATCTACGCCTGCGGACACACGGACAGCGAACGGTTTCGGGGCCGGGAAATGGGGGTGAAGGCTGCGGAAGGGTTTGTCAGGATGGTGGGAAGAGGGGTGGGTGGCATGTAGCGGCTAAGAATTACCTGTAATGCCCTATATCCCGAGTGTCATCCTTCACTGCGTTCAGGATGACACTCGGGTTGGAACATCTACAGTTTATCCAGGACGATTTCGAATCTTTTTAACCCATGATTTACATAAATCATGTAATCGAATATTGTAAATCAACGAATGAATGCTGAAATCCGATGCGTTCGCCCTGGTGAGGGGTGTGCCACACCATCACAACCGACACTCCGGCAAATATCACTCGCTCCTCAACGATTTTACCGGATTGGCCAGGGCTGCCTTCAAACTCTGAAATCCCACCGTCAAAAACGCGATCAGCATAGCAACCAGTCCCGCCGCGCCGAACATCCACCATTGAATATCGATGCGGTAAGCGAAATCGGCCAGCCATTTCTGCATAGCCCACCAGGCAACCGGGGAGGCGAGGAGGATAGCGATCACCACCAGTTTCAGGAAATCGCGGGTCAGCAGGCTTGTAATATTGCCCAGGCCCGCGCCCAGCACCTTGCGGATACCGATCTCCTTGCGTCGCCGTTCGGCAGCAAAAGTAGCGAGTCCGAACAGACCCAGGCAGGCGATAAAAATCGCCCCCGCCGCTGCGGCCGTCAGAATTTTCTGCCGGCGTGCATCCTCCTGATAAAACAAGGCCCATTGTTCGTTGAGGAAATGCCACTCGAACTGATGGTCGGGGTCGGTGGCGCGCAGGACGCTTTCCAGACGGGGCAGCACGGTTTGGGCGGTAGACGCCTGGAGCCGCACCGTAAAATAATCGATGATGTGGATGGGGTTGCGGCGGGTGGCCAGCACCAGCGGGCCTATTTTTTCATGCAGACTGCGGAAGTGAAAATCGCGTACAATACCCACTACCTGAGCCTTAAACGTTTGTTCCAGTGGGTAATCGGTACCGGAAAAAGACACCGAAGGGATATCGATCCGTTGTTCGCCGGGTTCGGTAATACCCAGCAGGGCAGCAGCGCTTTCGTTCAGGATGACCGCCGTAGAATCCGTGTCGTTGGAAGCGAAATTGCGCCCCGACAACAGAGGCACCTGGTAGGTTTTTAAAAAATCTTCATCCGCCAGGATCAGCGAGGCCGTTTTGGTTTCGGTTTTGGCATCGGTACCTTCCCGGCCGACGGCTATCAGCGGCAGGTCTTTCCATTCGCCGGGTACCCTGGACGTTACACTCACCGCCTCCACACCCGGAATTTGGGCGTAGCCCGCCTTGACGGTCTCAAAATCGCGCCGCACCTCCTGGCTGTTGATATCTACTACCACCAGTTGCTCGCGGGTGAAACCGAGGTCCTTGTTTTCCAGAAAACGCATTTGCCGCCATACCACGCCGGTACAGATCATCAGCAGGGCAGACAACCCGAACTGGGCCACCACCAGGGCTTTGCGCAGCGAAAATTCCCACCAGTTGCCCGGCAGCACGTTTTTGAACAACACCGTAGGCCGCAACCGCGCCAGGTACATAGCCGGGTAAAGTCCCGCCAGCAGGCCGACCAGTAAAGCGGCTCCG
>JAKQJD010000596.1 GCA_029561355.1 Bacteroidota bacterium
TTCGCCGGATTTCTCATCGAGACCGCCTTTGGTCACTTCCAGGGCATTGTGGTAGTTGAGTTTGGCGCAGTTGGGCGAAGTCGGCACGTCGGCCGCATACAGCGAAGCGCTGTCGTACCAGGCGCCGTTGCGGAAAACGGTCTTCAGGCTATAGGCCATCAGCAGGAAACCGGCAATACCCCAAACGAGCGTGCCTTTGCTGTTGGGATTCCAGATATCCTTTAAATCATTGATTTTGAATATTTTGCAAATTGCCCAGGCTAATGCAAACACAAAGCCCAGGGAGGGAATATACTGCAGACGTTCGCCGTAGGAAGTACCGATGAGCACCAGCACGTTGCTGAACAAGGAAAACCCGATCAGGTAAAACAGGATAGCGAAAGAGAGGAAATGTTTTTTACCCAGGTTCATCAGCGCCCAGATGAACATACCCACATACACCACAAACCCTGCAATCGCTTTCCACTCGCCCCAGCCCACCGGTTTTACCTGCGGAAAGCCCATATCGCACACCAGCGGATGCGGGAAGATGAGCACCTGCAGGTAACGGCCGCACATCATGAATGCCGAAGCGAGCCGGTCGATGCCGGGATTGGCTGCCCGGTACGCCGGATCAGTGGTACCCACGATGAAATTATCGAGAATGGAAAACACCTCCGCGTACGATTGTTTGCCCAGCACCTGGTGGCGGATGAGCAGAAAAACACCGGCAGGAATCAGCATCAGAGCCGAAGTCGACAGAATTTTGGATAACGGTTTGTCCGAAAAAAACCACAGCGTAAGCGGGATCAATGCCAGGAATGTAATGGCGCTTTCCTTGGAAAACATCGCCAGGCCATACCAGGCCAAAGCCGCGATCAACTGCCCTGCCTTTTCCGAATGCAGGTATTTCCAAACGGCATTCAGTGCCAGGGTGCCGAATAGCAGCGCCAGTATTTCGTCGCGGCTTTTTATGTTGGCAACTACCTCCGTGTGAATCGGATGCGCGATGAAAAACAGCACAGCCATAGCCGTAAGCGCCGGCGGATAATTCACCAGGATTTTGCGCCAGGTATTCCACAGCACCCAACCGGTAGCCGCGTACAGCAGCACGTTCATGAAGTGCATGAGGAAGGGTTTGTCGGGCGCCAGTTGCCACTCGAAAGCGAACATGGCCAGCGAAAAGGGGCGATACAACGAGCCCGGACTGTTCCAGCTGCCGAAGCGGTATTCCGTACTGAAAATAATACCCAGGTTTTTTAGCCCGCCTTTCGTCACCCAGTTTTCCTTGATGGCGGAAAAATCGTCGAGGGTGTACTGGTGGCCCAGTGTATTAAAGTAAAGGATAAAACCAAGCGCTGCGGCCAGCAGGCCGATCCACATCCCGCCGGGGTAGGCGGCAGTAGAAACGTCTGCCATTTTGTATTCGGTGACGTGCTTTTTCAGCGGTTGTTTCTGATAAGCGGGCTGAGACTTTGCCGGTTTATTTTTTGCCATACGATCCTTCATGTGTGGTTGATGAAGAGTTTATGGAGTTTATATGGTTTATAGGTTTATATTCAGCAACTCGAAAATGAAGAAATTTTCTTTCAACGAGTGGATGAATATAAACCTATAAGCTCCATAAACCTATAAACTTCTAAAAAAACTCGGCCGAAGGTAGAAAAATCACCCGTACAACTCAAAATGTATCTGGGAGCGGTCGTAACCAAGTTTGATCATCAGGTTGGCTACCGCGTCGTCGATCATATTGCTCCAGCCACAAATAAAGAAATCGACGTCGGGGCGCACTTCTGCATATTCTTCCTGGTAGATCTGGTGCACGTAGCCGGTGTAACCCGGCCCGTCAGGTTGCCGCGACAAGGCAAAATCGTAGCGGAAACGTGGCATTTCCCGGGCGAGTTGTTCCAGTTCGGCGCGATACAGGAGACCGCTTTCGGTGCGGGTGCCGAAGATGAGATGGATGTTGCGGTAGGTTTTTCCTGTATTCCGGATATCCAGAATCATGCTGCGAAATGGAGCGATGCCGGTGCCTGTGCAGATAAAAACGAGGTCTTTTTCGATGGTTTCCGGCAACACAAACCCTCCTTCCGGGCCTTTAAAACGCAGACCGGAGCCTTCGCTGACCGATTCGAACAGGTACTTTGTGCCGGCCCCTTCCGTGGAGCGCGCGATGCAGAATTCGAGCACGTTATCACCCTCGGGAGCACTGGCGATAGAATAACTCCGCCAGCGTTGCAGGCGTTTGTCGCCGATAGGCAAGTCCATGGTAATGAACTGCCCGGCCTGAAAATCGAGCGATTCCAGATCCGGCACTTCCACCTGGAAATGCCGTACGTCCGGTGCGATCGGCTCTATTTTTTTGATCAATCCTTCGTGCCAGGTTACAGGCATGGCTGATATCAGTTGAAACTTCCTTGAATAAGGCCGCCGCCCACCACGTCGTCGCCTTCATAAAAAACGGCGCTCTGACCGGGCGCAACTCCTTTGACATTGGCATGAAACGATACTTCCACGTCGGAGCCGACCTGGTGCAGCGTGCTCATGGTACCGTTATCGCGGTAGCGCACTTTGGTAAGTGTTTCGAGGCCTTCGGACGGCAATTGAGCGTATTTCATCAGGTTGACTTTGCCTACCAGCATGCCATTGCGGATGAGCTCGTCTTCCTTGCCCAAAACGACCGTGTTGGTGTCGGGCCGGATTTCCGTGACGAACATCGGTTCGCCCAGCGCGATACCGAGGCCCTTGCGTTGCCCGACGGTGTAAAACGGGTAGCCGTCGTGTGTGCCCAGAATTTTGCCCGCAGTATCTACGAAATGACCGCCGGCCACCTGCGCGTCGAGTCCTTCGATGCGGCGGCGCAGAAACCCGCGGTAGTCGTTGTCGGGCACAAAACAAATCTCGTAACTCTCGGCTTTTTTACTGAGTTCGTCCCAGCCGCGTTCGGCAGCCATCTGGCGCACTTCGGGCTTGGTGAACACGCCGAGGGGCATACGGGTGCGGTTCAGACAATCCTGGCTGAGGCCCCACAGCACGTACGACTGGTCCTTCTGGGTATCTTTAGCCCGGGAAATGTACTTGCGGCCATCGAGTTCGTTGATAATGCCGTAGTGGCCCGTAGCGATAAACTCGCAGTCGAGCATATCGGCGCGGCGTAGCAGGCTGTTCCACTTGATGTGCGTATTGCACAAAACGCAGGGATTGGGGGTGCGGCCGGCCATGTATTCGTCTACAAAATTGTCGATGACGTAATCGCCGAATTCCTCGCGGATGTCCACGATAAAATGGTGAAAACCCAGTTTCACCGCCACGGCGCGTGCATCGTTGATGCTGTCGAGGGAGCAGCAGCCGGTTTCTTTCTTGGACCCGCCGGAGGTCGCGTAGTCCCATGTTTTCATGGTAATGCCCACCACCTCCCAACCTTCTTCGTGCAGAAGAACGGCAGTTATAGTACTATCGATGCCGCCCGACATGGCGACCAATGCTTTCCCGTGTTTGGACACTGCTGGATGTATAAATAAAATGAATACCGCAAGAGGGTTTTGTGTAGACAACGTCTAAACAGCAAACACCCCCTGTATGGTTCTGAAAATGCGTTGCAATTTTTTTTATTTTTTAACCACAAGGAGCACGAAGGGTTTTCACAAGGTTCACAAAGCATTGATTATAGACTCTTGTGAACCTTGTGAAAACCCTTCGTGCTCCTTGTGGTTAAAAAAAATTCTCGCAAAAATAACGCATTTGCCCCAAATCAGGGTTGCACCACAAATTTCCCGTGCGTGGCCTCTTTGCCGTCTATCCGAAACGTATAATAGTACAAACCTTGAGCGAGGGAGGCGTTGTACGGCATCGTGTGCATACCGTTGAGGTAAACATAATCCTGCACGTAGTCCGTCTGCCGACCGGCGGCATCAAAAATTTCAAGTTGTATCAGCCCTCCGTGCCGTGCATAATATTTGAACGTCATATCACCCTTGTTGGGGTTGGGGTACACTTTCGGTGCAAAATATTCGGCTGTATCATACACCCCGACGTACAGGGTAGGCATCGCCCCGTCGAGCCATGCGATGCGGTTGGTCAGCCAGCCCTGCAGGTAATTGGCATGTTGCTG
>JAKQJD010000604.1 GCA_029561355.1 Bacteroidota bacterium
ATACCCTCTAATACGTAATTCACCCCGTCAGATATGTCTGTTTGACCGTCAAATACGTCTTTTTGACCGTCGTTTACGTTCCCGACGCATTCTAATACGTTGCACCACCTATTCTTTTACGTCCCGGACGTATTAGAATACGTCCGGGACGTAAAAAAATACGTTCGGGACGTATTAGAATACGTGGCAGGACGTATTCTAATACGTGAACGACGTATTGGTTTGGGTGGCAGACGTATTAGACGGTCAAACAGACGTATCTGACGGGATAAATTACGTATTTTTATTCCTTCAGATGCTTGACACTTACCGCTTTTAAGACAATGTAATGCCAGACAGGGTTGAGGCAAATGTAAGTCGTCAGTGCGAAGTCTGAAAGCAGTGCGAAGTCTTTAGTGCGAAGTGCGAAGTCAAGAACAACGTGAGCGAATGTGGACTTCGCACTGACGACTTCGTACTTCGTACTTATATTTGCCGACGAAAAACGAAGATAGTTGCATGTCAAAACAGAAGGCGCAGCGCCCAACCCCAGCCCCCGCGAAAGCGGCTCCCCGAAAAACCGTAGCCGCACCGGCCGCACCGCCGCCCGACTGGCAGGCACTGGCCGACCGGTATGCCCTGCCTGCGCTCGGCGCGCTGGTATTGATCGCGCTGATACTCAGAATCCTGAACCTGGATGCCCTGTCGCTGTGGGTGGATGAGTTCGTGCACGTGTTTCGCGCCCGGAATTTCAATGCCGGCACCGGACCGCTGCTGACCGACGACAACAACGGTATTCTGCTGACGGCGGTCATGATCCCGTTTTTCAAACTGTTCGGCGACACCGCTTTCTGGGCGCGGGTGCCGAGTGTTTTGTTCGGTGTGGGAACTGTCTACCTGATGTACCGCCTCGGCGAACGCCTGTTCAATCGCTACGTCGGGTTGCTCGGCGCTTTTGCCGGCACGTTTTCGCTGTACCTTATCTTCTGGTCGCGTATGGGGCGCAACTACGCCATCTTCGCTTTTTTCTATTTACTGCTGGGGCTGCTTTTTTTGAAAGCATTTGAAAACAAAGAAGAGCCGGAATCGTCCGATTTCTGGCGCAGAAACGGCATTTCCCTGAAACACCTGCTATGGATGCTGCCTGTGCTGGCGGCTTCGTTGCTGTCGCATCAACTGACTTTTTTCTTTCCGTTTACCGTCGGCACATACGCCGTGATCATTGCTGCCGGGAAAATCCGGCGTGGTGAAGAAGACCGTTTCCGCAACAAGTATTTCTGGCTGGGCGTAGCATCGCTGCCCTTGCTGCTGATGATTTTGCCGGGCGTGAACGACCTGCTTCGCACACCGTTGTCGGCGCTTTTGTCGGCACAGCAGGTCGACTGGGTGTTGCCGCAGGGATCGCGCCTGTCCGAATTGTGGGCGAAACAGCCCTGGGAGGCATTCCGCATTTACCACGGCGTATTGCGCTACGATCCGGCGCTGCTGTATTTCGCGGCAGTGGCGGGACTGGTGATAGCGTTCGGTATACGTGCCCGTTCGGCGGCCTGGCTTTTTGCCAGTGTGGTGACGCCGTTTCTGCTGATGAGTTTTTTGTTCAGGGACCCTACCATGCCGCGATATTTTATTTTCGTTTTTCCGTGGTTTTTGCTGTCGGCAGGCGTGTTTTTTTACTGGCTGTTCCGCTATCTGACGCAAAAGGTGTTTGCCGGCGCTTCCCATAATTTTCAATATGCATTGCTCCTGCTGCCATTCCTGTTCATGCTGGGCAGTGTGCGCTGGAAAGAAATGAAACGCCTGGTACTGGCCGAACAGGTGGAAGGGCACGTGGTGAACGAGAACATTGCCGACTGCAATTTTACCAACTGGAAACAACCCAGCGATTTCGTCAAGCAGCACCTGCAGGCCGGCGACGTATTGATGTCGACTGTTACCAACGCCGCCGCCTATTATTTGAAAGAAGATAATATCCTGTGGTTCAGGCAAATGCATTACGACACCAAACTGAAACGCTACGTGCAGAACGCGCCCGAACCCGGCAAATACAGCGCCGCTACCTTCGGGGATCTGCAACGAACGGTCGCCTCTTCGCCCCGCGGCTGGCTGCTGGCGGATTATTACCTCGACAATGTTTTTGTAGATGAGCAGTCGCGCATGTTCGTGTACCAGAACCTGCAATATTACCC
>JAKQJD010000609.1 GCA_029561355.1 Bacteroidota bacterium
GCGTGTTCGGGAATTTAGATTTGGGCTACATGCGGAAAATTTTGTTTCGCTTGTCGTTAAAATTTTCGCCGTAGGTATCCGGCTACGGCTGCAAATTTTGCCTAAACCGGAACAAATTTTTCTCGCCTTCGCCTCAAACTAAATTCCCGAACACGCTCTTAGTCTTCTTCCGTTTCCGTTTGCAGGAATGCCGACCTGCGAGGGGCGGGCATTTCCGTATATATACCTTTTATTGCTTTCCACAACACCTCGTTGAATTCCAGGTCGGGAACCCGGTCTTCCCGCGACATGTCGAAATTGTCGGAACGACGTTGCAGGTCGTTTACAACCGCATTCCGGTCGTCCAGATTCACATTGCAGGGCCGGGCTTTCCAGGGCGAATAATCTGCCTGCGCGGTAAAGCATTTCCACATAGGCGTCGCGGCGGCATTCTGCTGGCTCATCGGCGGCATACCCAGGATTAGTTCAATGGTTCGCAACATGGAGTTGGTGCTGTACATCGTATGGTCTGCAAACCGGCGGCGCGTGTATGGACTGATTACAAAGGCGATAGAGCGGTGTGCATCGACGTGGTCGGCGCCGTTTTGTGCGTCGTCTTCCAGCACAAATACGGCGGATTCTTTCCACACCGGGCTTTGTGAAAGGTGTTCGATAAATAGTCCCAGCGCCAGGTCGTTGTCGGCTACCTGTGCAAAAGGGGTAGGTCTGCCCAGCCGCAGGCCTTCCGTATGGTCGTTGATCAATCGGAGTGTATTCAGTCGGGGGAGCGAACCTGCCGTGACCAGGGAATCGAAATCGCGTTTCCACTGACTGACACGGGTGGTGTCTTTAACGGAAGTGTCCCAGGAAGTGTAATACGGACAAAAATTCCCCTCCAGCGCAGGTATATTGGGCACCCCGTCGTCGGCAAATTCTCCGTAGGTACGGTAAGTGATTCCGGCGCGTTTGCAATGGTCCCAGATAAAACCGTCGCGCGGCCAGGCAATCTTGTTTTGGCCCTCGTACACATAATCGCCGCCGCGATCGCCGTAACTGGTTACCCAGGTTTTTTCGGTGAAATCATTCGCATAACCTGCCGTGCTCCAGTTGTGGCCGTCGGCGCTCACTTCAGCCGACACGTAAAAATTATCCAGTAACACAAAATCACGCGCCAATGCGTGGTGATTGGGGGTGATACGCTCCGGAAAAAGGCAAAGCGCTGTGTCGCCGTTGCCTTCGGGCATATCGCCCAGCATTTGGTCGTATGTCCGGTTTTCCTTGATGATGTAGAACACGTATTTGACAGGAGAAGGATCGCCCACCTTTTGCGGTATGGGGTTGCCCTTTTCACCATCGGCCACCAAAGCCCGTTCGTGCGTGTAGGGAGTGTTTTGGTATACCTGCCGGGTATATGCTGTCAGGCTTTTTGCACCGGGTTCGGCAATGATACTCAAGGTGCCTTTCATCAGCCCTCCGATGTATTCTATTTTGGCAATTGCTGTCGAATCGCCCTGCTGGTAGGCTACTTTTTGTTTGGTATCGAGGGGATTGGGACCGTTCGGATTGGGGAAAGATGACAAACCTTTGCCATTCGCTACATACACTTTCCCACCGATCGTGCGGACGCAGGTAGGGTACCAGCCCGTGGGAATGAAACCCATTGACCTGCTTTTTTGGGGTTCCGACACGTCGAATACTGCCAGGCAATTGTTATCGGCATTGGCGATGTAAAGTGTTTTTTCATTCTTCGACAGGGCTACTCCATTGGTGGTGGAGCCTGTCAGGTTATCCGGATATAAGGTGGCCGCCAGGGATTCGATCACCTTTCCAGCCTGAAGGTCCACAACACTCACCGTATTATTGTCGGCACATGCTACATAGGCCAACGTTCCTTTTTTGTTGACAATCAGATCATTCGGGTTGTCGCCGACAGATATTCGGCTGCTCAGCCGCCGCAATTGGGTATTCCACACAAGCAATTCATTGGCGCCCCAATGTGAAATCAGCAGGTTTTTCCGGTCAGGGGTCAACACACAGGTGTAAAGTTCTTTTCCGAACGAATCGCGTTGCAGGATCGCTTTAGTCCTCGTATCGAGCACATACAGGGAATGATCCTCCTTTGTAACCACATACAACAGGTTCTTTTTATCGTCCAGGCAAAGACCTGCCGGAGAAATCCGGACCGGCCAGGGTTTGCCAAGCGAAAAAGTGTCTTTCAGTTGCAGCCTGTTGCGAATGATTTCATACCTCAATATGTTGTTGCTGTTTCCGCCGGAAACGTACAGCGTCCGGTTGTCGGAGGCGAAAGCCAGGCCGAGCCACGACACCGGAATTTCAAGGGAATGCAACAGTTTTTGGGTCCGAACGTCGATCAGTTGGAGGGATTGCCGGCCCTGGCCATTGTTGGTAACGGCCAGGTATCGTTTGTTGGGAGAAACCGCCATGTTGAGCGGCAAATCGCCCAGCGGTAAAGAATTGCCTGCGGGACTAAGCGACCATCCGTTGGGAAGCAGTACGTTTTCGGACTGTTTTCCCGGATGCTGTTGTGCGTTTACAGGAAGGTAAACTCCCCAAAGAAGCAGATGAAAAAGGATGTTTTTTAACGGATGGGAAAAGAAATACATGAGTCACGCTGCGTTTAAAGGTGAATAGGAAGATTCCGTTGAACCCATAAAGGGAGGATGCAAATCTACACCCTCCAGGGTAATCAGATCTCTTGCCAATGCAGCCTTTACTTCAGGCCATTCGGTATCGAGTATGCTATACAGGGCTGCATCCCGGATGCTGCCGTCTTCCAGAACGCGCTCTTTTCGGACAATGCCTTCCATCTGCGCGCCCAGTTTTTCGAGTGACCGTCTTGAGCGGGTGTTTCGGACATCCGTGCGGAATTGCACCCGCAGCAGATGAAGTTCTTCGAAACAAAAACGCAGTAAAAGAAATTTGGCTTCCCTGTTGGCATGGGTTCCCCAATAGGCGGGAGATAGCCAGGATCCTGTTTCGCCCTGCCGGTGTTGCGCCTGAAAATTGAACAGACGCGTCATTCCAACCGGGCATTTTTTATGTATATCCACAATCGTAAAGGCGTGACAGACACCCGATTGTACCTGCCGCCATATTTCCTTTAAATGTTGGAGGTGCCTGTCGGTTTTGCTCAGATCTACCGGATAATGCATCCAGATGCGTGGCTCCTGTCCGATATCTAAAAGGTTTTCAAAATGCGATTCCTCCAAAGGATACAGGCGAATACGGCCGGTTTCCATACAGCCCTGGATATCAGAAAACGAAAATATGGAGGACATGTGCCGGTGTTTTAACGTTGTGTGATTGGATGGTTGCCGGAGCCCAGCAAGGCCGTTATTTTTTCGCCGATGGCTTCGGAAGGCAGATAATCCAGACCCAGAAAAGCCGCGAATGTCTGCGCAAACTGGTTTTGAAACTGGGGGCTACTGCTTTGTATCTCCCCACTGGGCAAAGTTTCCGGCCCCATCACTGCAAACCATATTTCTTCTGCACCGTCTACCCAGGTGTGGTGCTTGTGCCAGGTGGCAGCGTCGTTGCCTCTGCCATGGTCGGTAGTAATGAACAGAGTGGTTTTGTTCCGGTAAACAGGGCTCGACTGTACGAACTCCCAGATCTGCCGGATCATCCGGTCGCTGGCATGGGCGGCTTCCAGGTATTCAGCATACTTTTTTTCATGGGCATACTCGTCCGTTTCTCCGAGCCCGAGGTGCAATACACGCGGCTGGTTCAGGGAGAGGTATTGCAATGCATAGGCGGTGGTGAGGCTGTCCGGTCTGACGCGGTTTCCCCAGGGTTTGGATACAGTTTCCAGTTGGGCGTTCAGTGAAAAAAAACAATTTTTTCGGACCGGCTCGAACGCTGCATTCACGTAGATGCCGCCCTGTTTTGCATTTAAAATGCTCGGAAAAACGTCCCAGGAAGCAAATGATGCGACCCTGCCACGGAAGTTTTTCCGTTCGCCGATAAAGCGCAAAACGTTCGGATTCGGATTAGGAATTTTAAAATTCAGTTTAATGTGCCGGTCATCGGGATGGCCTGTAAAAATCTCATTGTAACCGGGGTAGGAAATACGCATCCTGTTGGTGACTGAAACGCTGGAGCCTTTGAACCGGTTGCCGTAAATCTGTCCGTATTCGGCTACTTCGTTCCACAAAAATGGCAGGAGTTGTTCGCGTCTTTTTTCACCGGATGTATGCCAGAAGTTTTCTTCCGGCCGTGTTTTTGTTGTTGTTTCCTGCCATAATATGCTATCAGCCCCGGTAAAAACTTCCTGCCAGCGCATGCCATCCAGGGTGATGATGATCAGGTATTTGGTCGGGTGTTCATCGTCCTGCACCAGTTCGTGGGACCGCCATTTTTCATAGAGGCTGTCGCACACGCGGCTTTTCAGATCAATCGGATGCCGCCGGAAATATGTCATTTGTTTGTGCGCCCTTAAAGCCATCGTAACCATACGCCCGGCAATAGTGGGGCACTCAAAATCAGGCAGTTTGTTCTGGGCAAATACGTGCACCATGCTGCCGAGTAGCAGCATCGTTAGGTAAAATTTCCTCATGTAAAAAAGTTGGATAACAAGCCGACGGCTGCTGTCGCGCAACCGCTGTGTCCTTATTGGCGGCAAAAGTATGCCGCACTGTTCCGGCCGATGGAAACACAAGGTTAATTCCGGATTAAGTAATTGTTTCCCTGCGCTGAAATGTCCGGCGTGTACCCTTTCTACCAGTTTAACTACCCAGCCGGCCCGACGCCACGACTTTTGGCCAGTGTAGTAATAGGTCGTTGTATCGCCTTGAAAATCAATTGATTGGAAGGATGTTTTACTGAATTAAACAGCGTAGAACTTCCGATACTTTAGACAAATAGTCCGCCCAATAAGCGACTACATTTACAACCCGTACGAACACAAATATTTCCATCTATCCGTTTGGACCAAAGCAAATTATGTCAAACAGTAAAATTCACATATTTGATACCACGCTGCGCGATGGTGAGCAGGTGCCCGGCTGCAAACTGAACACCAGCGAAAAAGTTGAGATTGCCCTGCAACTCGAAGCCCTGGGTGTCGACATTATCGAGGCCGGTTTTCCAATCTCTTCACCGGGCGATTTTCAGAGTGTTCAGGAAATTTCCCTGGCAGTAAAGGACGTTTCGGTATGCGGTCTCAGCCGCGCTGTTTTGAAAGACATCGAAACGGCTGCCGAAGCGCTGAAACACGCCCGCCGCCCGCGCATCCATACCGGCATCGGCACCTCCGATTACCACATCAAGGCAAAATTCAATTCCAACCGGGAAGACATCCTCGAACGTGCCATACAATGTGTACGCTGGGCCCGCAATTTCACCGACGAAGTGGAGTTCTATGCCGAAGATGCCGGCCGTACCGATAACGTGTATCTGGCGCAAGTGATCGAGGCGGTCATCAAAGCAGGCGCTACGGTGGTGAATATCCCCGATACCACGGGCTATTGCCTGCCGTATCAATATGGAGAAAAGATTGCTTTTCTGGTGAATAACGTGCCCAATATCGATAAAGCCATCATTGCCTGCCACTGCCACAACGACCTGGGGCTGGCAACCGCCAACTCCATCGCAGGCGTTATCGCCGGTGCACGCCAAATCGAATGCACAGTGAACGGACTCGGCGAACGTGCCGGAAATACCTCGCTGGAAGAAGTCGTGATGATCATCCGCCAGCATGCACACCTTGGCTTTAATACCGGTGTGGATGCGAGCCAACTCAACCCGATCAGCCGCCTCGTGTCCGATACTATGCGGATGCCGGTGCAACCGAACAAGGCCATCGTGGGCAGCAACGCATTTTCGCACTCTTCGGGCATTCACCAGGACGGTTTCCTGAAAGACGCACAGACTTACGAAATTATAGCGCCGGAAGAAGTGGGCGCCGATACCTCCAAGATTATTCTGACGGCCCGCAGCGGCCGCTCCGCCCTCGCTTACCGCTTCCGCAAACTAGGCTACGATTTCAACCGCGACGAAGTGGATAAACTCTACGAAGCCTTCCTGCAGGTGGCCGACGAGAAAAAGGAAGTGCAGGATGAGGATTTGAAGGTAATGGCGTTGACGGTGGTGAGCGTTGAGTTATAATTTGGTTTTCGCATAATTGTTATTGGTTATTGGTTATTAGTTATTGGTTATTAGTGTTGTAACCCTTGGCTTTGCTTCTTAAGATGCCAGGTGTTGTCACCCCTAATAACCAATAACTAATAACTAATAACCAATAACCAATAACCAATAACCAATAACCAATAACTCTAAATAAAAAAAATGACTTTATTCGATAAAATATGGACCAAACATGTCGTCAAACAAATAGAAGGCGGACCCTCCGTGTTCTACATTGACCGGCATTTTATCCACGAAGTAACCAGCCCGCAAGCCTTCGACGGCCTGCGCAAACGCGGTATTCCGCTGGCACGGCCCGCACAAACGGTGGCAACGGCCGATCACAACGTACCTACCTGGGACCAGCACCTGCCGATCAAGGAAGCGCTGTCGCGCCTGCAAGTGGAAAAACTAACGGAAAATTGCAAGGAATTCGGCGTGGAACTCTACGGCCTGGGCCATTCCTACCAGGGTATCGTACACGTCATCGGACCGGAACTGGGCATCACCCAGCCCGGCATGACGATCGTGTGCGGCGACAGCCACACCAGCACGCACGGCGCATTCGGTACCATTGCGTTCGGTATCGGTACCAGCGAGGTGGAAATGGTATTCGCCACGCAATGCCTGATGCAGAACAAGCCCAAACAAATGCGCATCAATATCGATGGCGAACTCGGGCAGGGCGTTTCCTCGAAAGATATTATCCTGTACGTCATCGCGCAAATTTCTGCCAGTGGCGCCACGGGTTATTTTGTGGAATACGCCGGCTCGGCCATCCGCAGCCTATCCATGGAAGCGCGTATGACGATCTGCAACATGAGCATTGAAATGGGCGCCCGCGGCGGCCTGATCGCGCCCGACGACACGACGTTTGATTACCTGGAAGGCCGCAAATTCGCGCCATCCGGCATCCTTTGGGAAGAACGTGTGGCGGAATGGCGGGAGTTGTACTCGGATGCGGACGCCGTATTCGACCACGAGATTCATATCCGCGCGGAAGACATTCAGCCGATGGTAACGTATGGAACTAACCCGGGCATGGGCATTCCCGTCACAGGCATTATTCCGGACGAAACGCTGCTGGAAGAAAAGGAACGTCCTTCTTTCCGCAAAGCGCTGGATTACATGGGTTTGCAATCCGGAAACGCCATCAAAGGCCAGAAAATCGACTACGTTTTTATCGGCAGTTGTACCAATTCCCGCATCGAAGACCTGCGCGAGGTAGCGGCTTTTGTAAAAGGCCGACAAAAAGCCGACAACGTGGAAGTCTGGATCGTGCCCGGCAGCAAACAGGTGGAAGCGCAGGCCCGTGAAGAAGGACTGCATGGCATTTTCGAAGAGGCCGGTTTTCAACTGCGCCAGCCCGGATGCTCCGCTTGCCTGGGTATGAACGAAGACAAGATCCCTGCCGGGAAATACTGCATTTCCACCTCTAACCGCAACTTCGAAGGCCGCCAGGGACAGGGTGCGCGTACGCTGCTGGCCAGTCCGCTGACCGCCGCCGCTGCCGCTGTGACGGGAGTCGTTACGGATGTGCGGGAATTGTTAACCGTGAGTAGTGAATAGTGAGTTGTGAATGGTGAGTTGTGAATGGTCAGTTGTGAGTATTCATCCACTCACAGTGGCCGCAACGACTCACAACTGACAATTCACAACTGACAACTCACAACTCACATCTCACATCTCACACTCACATGAACATTCATAGCACCACCATACCGCTCGAAAACGAGAATGTCGATACCGACCAGATCATTCCGGCGCGCTTCCTGAAAGCCACGAGCCGGGACGGGTTCGGTAAAAACCTGTTTCGCGACTGGCGTTACAACAACGATGACGAGGCACAGCCGAAAACGGAATTTGTGTTGAATAATCCCGTTTTTAACGGAAAAATACTGGTAGCAGGCAAAAACTTCGGTTGTGGAAGCAGCCGCGAGCATGCCGCCTGGGCACTCAAGGACTACGGTTTCGACGCTGTGGTGAGCAGTTTTTTTGCCGATATTTTTAAAAACAACGCGCTCAATAACTTCCTCCTGCCCGTGCAGGTGAGCGATGAGTTTCTGGAAAATCTCTTTGAAACCATTCGCCAAAACCCCGCTGCCGAAATCTTCATCGACCTCGAAAATCAAAGCATTACCAACGTTTCAACCGGAGAAAAAGCCTGGTTTGATATCAATTCTTATAAAAAAACCTGTTTCATCAACGGCTACGACGACATCGATTATTTGCTGAGTATGCGCGAGGAGATCGAGGATTATGAAATGTCTCATTAATAGTTATTGGTTATTGGTTATTAGTGGTGGTAACGACCGGCTTCTGAAAATACCAAGCGTTACCACCACTAATAACTAATAACCAATAACCAATAACCAATAATCATGCAAAAGAAAATCACAGTAATAGAAGGCGACGGGATCGGACCCGAGGTAACCGCCCAGGCCGTGAAAGTGCTGAATGCGGTGGCAACCCGTTTCGGCCACACCTTCGAATATCAGTATGCACTCATGGGCGCCTGTGCCATCGACCAGACGGGTAATCCGCTGCCAGACGAAACCATAGAAGCCTGCCTGAACGGCGATGCCATCCTGTTCGGCGCGATCGGGCACCCGAAATACGACAACGATCCGTCGGCGAAAGTGCGTCCGGAGCAGGGCCTGCTGAAACTCCGCAAAACCCTGGGTTTGTATGCCAATATCCGCCCGATCAGCACTTATCCGGCGTTGCAGCATCTGTCGCCGCTGAAAGCAGAGCGCCTGGAAAACGTGGATTTTGTGATCTACCGCGAACTCACCGGCGGTATTTATTTTGGTAAAAAAACGATCGACGAAGCCCAAACCGTCGCTTCCGACGATTGTACCTACACGCGGGAGGAAATCGAACGTATCGCGCACCCCGCGTTTCAGCACGCGCAGAAACGCCGCAAAAAACTCACCCTGGTAGACAAGGCCAACGTGCTGGAAACCAGCCGTTTGTGGCGGAAAGTGGTGCAGGAAATCGCCGGGCAATACCCGGATGTGGCCGTCGATTTTCTGTTTGTCGACAATGCCGCCATGCAAATAATTCTCAATCCGGCACAATTCGACGTGGTGCTCACGGAAAATATGTTCGGCGATATCATCAGCGACGAAGCATCGGTTATCAGCGGCTCGCTGGGGCTGCTTCCGTCGGCCAGTATCGGCAAAAGCGGTGGTTTGTTCGAGCCCATTCACGGTTCGTATCCGCAGGCGGCCGGCAAAGACATTGCCAATCCGCTCGGCTCTATTTTGAGTGCGGCTATGCTACTCGACCACCTCGGCATGCAGGCGGAAGCCGGCGCCGTGCGCGATGCCGTCAACTGGTCGCTGGCAGAAGGCCTGGTGACGCAGGACCTCGATCCGAACCAGTTCCAGTACACCTCGCAACTCGGCGATTTGATCAGTGCACGCGTAGAAGACGAACGGCCGCCCAGTACCGGCAAGCGCCGGAATCGGCTGCTGAGTTCTTTGACGATTATTTGAAAAAAGTACACCAACATGGCAAAGTATTTCAACGAAAATACCATCCTGTTCTACGACGGGCAGATGATGAAGGCGACGGAAGCGCACACCAACCTGTACGGGCAAACCCTGCATTATGGATACGGCGTGTTCGAAGGCATCCGGAGTTACGGTACGGAAAACGGTCCGCGCATTTTTAAGGCGCGCGAGCACTACGAACGCCTGCTGAATTCCTGCCAACTCATGGGTATTCCGTTCGAATACACCGTAGAGGAAATGACGGATATCAGTTATAAAGTGCTGGAACAGAACGGTTTCAACGATGCTTACCTGCGTCCGCTGGTCCTCTGCGATCCAAGTATGACCCTGATCAACGGGCAGCAGGGCAGGCTCGTTATTGCCGCCTGGGAATGGGGCGCCTACCTGGGTGAAAAACTGCTCAACCTGAAAATCAGCACCTACTGCCGCCCGCATCCGCGCTCCGTGCATATGGAAGCCAAGGCCGTGGGGCATTACGTCAATTCTATTCTGGCCACATCGGAGGCCCGCAAAGGCGGCTTTGACGAAGCCTTGCTGCTCGACTGCGAAGGCTTTCTGGCGGAAGGCCCGGGCGCCAACCTGTTTTTTGAAAAAGACGGCACGCTGTTCACACCTGCGCTTGGTCATATTTTACCGGGTATCACTCGCACTACCGTGCTGGAAATGTGCGCCGAACTGGGCATACCCGTCGAGCAGGGCCGCTTTACGCCGGAAGACCTTTTTGAAGCCGACGGCGCGTTTTTCTGCGGCACCGGCGCCGAAATTGTAGGTATACAAACTGTTGATCATCAATCATTTAAAAAAGAGTGGGGCAGTTCTGTCGGAAATAAACTCCGACAAAAATACCTCCAACTCGTACGCGAACAAACCACCCAACCGGAAAGTATCGAAGCATGAGCGAAATGAATAAATACAGCCGCACCCTGACGCAGGACCCTACTCAACCTGCCGCACAGGCAATGCTCTACGGAATCGGCCTCACCGATGCCGACCTCGCCAAAGCGCAGGTAGGCATCGTCAGTATGGGCTACGACGGCAACACCTGTAATATGCACCTCAACGACCTGGCGCGTGTGATTAAAACGGGCGTTTGGGACAACGAACTGGTAGGACTGATTTTCAATACCATCGGCGTCAGCGACGGCATGAGCAACGGCACCGACGGTATGCGTTTTTCCCTTGTCAGCCGCGACATTATCGCCGACAGTATCGAGGCGGTGTGCGGCGCGCAGTACTACGACGGCCTGATCGCCGTTCCGGGTTGCGACAAAAACATGCCCGGCTCCATCATGGCCATGGGGCGCCTCAACCGCCCTGCCATCATGGTCTACGGCGGTACCATTGCGCCGGGTCAGTGGAAAGGACAGGACCTGAATATCGTTTCCGCTTTCGAAGCGCTCGGACAAAAAATTGCCGGCAACCTGGATGAAGGCGATTTTAAAGGCATTGTGATGCATTCCTGCCCCGGTCCCGGCGCTTGCGGAGGCATGTACACCGCCAATACCATGGCTTCGGCCATCGAGGCTTTGGGAATGTCGCTGCCGTACTCTTCTTCCAACCCGGCCCTGAGCGAAGCAAAACAAAAAGAATGCACCGATGCAGGCCGGTATATCCGTCTGCTGCTGGAAAAAGATATCAAGCCGTCCGATATTATGACGGACAAGGCTTTTGAAAATGCCATAACGGTGGTGACTGTTTTGGGCGGTTCCACCAATGCCGTGTTGCATCTCATCGCCATGGCAAAAAGTGTGGGCCTGCAACTAAAGCAGGACGATTTTCAGCGCATCGGCGACCGCACGGCCGTGCTGGCAGATCTGAAACCTTCGGGCAAATACCTGATGGAAGACCTGCACAACATCGGCGGCGTGCCGGCTGTGATGAAATATTTGCTGAAAAAAGGCCTGCTGCACGGCGACTGCCTGACCGTCACCGGACAAACGATCGCCGAAAACCTCGAATCGATACCTGATCTGGAATTCGAGCACCAGCGCATCATTTTCCCGGTCGAATCGCCGATCAAAGCCACCGGCCACCTGCAAATCCTGTATGGCAACCTGGCCGAACTGGGCAGTGTCGCCAAAATTTCCGGAAAAGAAGGCGAGCGTTTCGTAGGCCCCGCCCGCGTATTCGACGGCGAACAGGCGCTCATCGCAGGTATACAAAGTGGCCGGGTGCGCACCGGCGACGTCGTAGTCATTCGCTACGTAGGTCCGAAAGGTGCGCCCGGTATGCCCGAAATGCTCAAACCCACTTCGGCGCTCATCGGCGCGGGCCTGGGCAAAAGCGTGGCACTCATTACCGACGGCCGTTTCAGCGGCGGCACCCACGGATTCGTAGTCGGCCACATCACGCCTGAAGCGTCGGATGGCGGCTTGCTGGCTCTGGTGCACGACGACGATACCATCGAACTGGATGCTGTCAGCCGCACAATTCAACTGAAAGTAAGCGACGAAGAAATCAAACGCCGCCGCGATGCCTGGCAAACACCACCGCCGGCCGCTACAAAAGGCGTTTTGTACAAATATTTGAAATCCGTAAGCAATGCAGCAGAGGGCTGCGTGACGGATGAATGACGTGAAGGGTTTATTGGTTTATAGGTTTATGGGTTTATGATCAGCCACTCTATCAACTATAAACTCATAAACTTATAAACCATAAACCCATAAACCATAAACTCTCAACAACCATCAACCACCGGTAACGCTAAAAAAATCACCATATCATGACAGCCAGTCCGACTACTCCCGATGCAGGTCTTCAATTATTGGAGACGCCTGTTTTACCACAAATCACCGGCTCGCAGGCCGTACTTGAAGCATTTATTGCGGAAGGGGTAGACACGATTTTCGGGTACCCGGGCGGCGCGATCATGCCGATTTATGACGCCTTGTACGATTACGGTGAACAGATCAAACACATCCTGGTGCGCCACGAACAAGGCGGCATCCATGCGGCGCAAGGTTATGCGCGTGCATCGGGCAGGGTAGGGGTGGTGTTCGCCACCAGCGGTCCGGGCGCTACTAATCTGGTTACCGGCCTCGCCGATGCCCAGATCGACAGCACACCCGTAGTGTGTATCACGGGCCAGGTATTCGCGCACTTGCTGGGCACCGACGCGTTTCAGGAAATCGACGTCATCAATATCACGACGCCGGTGACCAAATGGAACTGCCAGGTGACCGACGCCTCCGAAATTCCCGCTGTGCTGGCCAAGGCTTTTTACATTGCCCGCAGCGGCCGGCCGGGTCCCGTTCTGATAGATATTACGAAGAACGCACAGTTGCAACTGTTTGATTACGAAGGATATAAGCCATGCGATCACATTCGAAGTTACCGCCCCCGGCCTATTATCCGCAAGGAGTACATCGAGCAGGCAGCCGAACTGATCAACGCTGCCGAACGCCCGTTCGTTTTGTTCGGACAAGGCGTTATCCTTGGGAAAGCGGAACAGGAATTCCTCGCGTTTCTGGAAAAAAGTGGTATTCCCGCAGCCTGGACGATCCTCGGTCTCGGCGCCCTGCCCAGCGACCACCCGCTCAATGTGGGTATGCTCGGCATGCACGGCAACTACGGGCCGAACGTACTCACCAACCAGTGCGACGTGCTCATCGCCATCGGTATGCGCTTCGACGACCGGGTGACCGGCCGCCTCGACCGCTATGCTAAACAAGCCAAAGTGATTCACCTCGACATCGATCCGGCGGAAATTGACAAAAACGTAAAAGCGACGGTACCCATTTGGGGCGACTGCAAGGAAACCCTGCCTTTGCTCACCCAACTTCTGGTGCCCAAAACCTTTCCAGAGTGGCTGCAACGTTTCCGCGACCACGATGCCAAAGAGCAGGAAGTCGTGATCAGTAAAGAACTTCATCCGACGGGCGATATCCTGACGATGGGCGAAGTCATCCGCATCCTCAACGAACTCACCGGCGGAGAGGCAGTGATCGTTACCGACGTAGGCCAGCACCAGATGGTGACTACGCGGTATGCCCGGTTTAATAAAACGCGCAGTAACATCACTTCCGGCGGCCTCGGCACGATGGGTTTTGCCCTTCCTGCAGCCATCGGCGCGAAATACGGTGCTCCTGACCGTACGGTCGTCGCTATTGCCGGCGACGGCGGTATTCAGATGACGATCCAGGAACTGGGCGCTATACAGCAGTTCGGCGCCAAGGTGAAAATCATAATCCTCAACAACGAATTTCTCGGCATGGTGCGGCAGTGGCAGCAACTGTTTCACGAACGCCGATATTCGTTCGTCAATATCTCCAGTCCCGATTTTGTAAAAGTGGCCGATGCTTACGGTATTCCCGGACAAAAGGTTTCCAAACGCGAACACCTGCAATCCGCCATGCAAACCATGCTCGACCACGACGGGTCTTACCTGCTGGAAATTATGGTGGGCAAGGAAAATAATGTGTTCCCGATGGTGCCGCAGGGGTGCGGGGTGGCGGAGATTAGATTGGAATGAGGTTATTGGTTATTAGTTATTGGTTATTAGTTATTGGTTATTAGTGTGGTAACGCTTGGCTTTAGTGAATGGAGTAAACGGTTATTCACTTTAATAATCAATACCTATTTACCAGTTTTCTGAGCCTTTGAAAGATATGCTATGTAACCATTCAGATACGCGACGCAAATGTCGATTTGGGACTTGAAGGATTTGAGATTTTCAGCAGTGATATAGGATTCATCATATGCAGTAATAAGATG